>JBJKPT010000687.1:0-3770 GCA_046706045.1 Desulfobacterales bacterium | reverse complement strand
TCCCGGATCGTGTCGGGCACGGGTTCCGGGGCATACGGCTTCTGGTTGAAATAGGCGCCTTTCTTGGAGAGGCGTTCGATCCGGGTTTCGCTCCCCTCGGTGGAAATCACAAGGATCGGAATGTCCGCGGTTTCCCGGTGTTCTTTCATGCGGTCGATCATCTGCTCGCCGTCCATCACCGGCATGTTGATATCGACCAGCACGAGATCGATCCAATGCTCGGCGAGGGCATCCAGGCCTTCCCGCCCATTGGCGGCCTGATGGACTTCCCCGAGGGAAATCCCGGCCATCCGCATGGTTTTCAGGATCATCGCGCGCATGACGCTGCTGTCGTCGACAATCAGGACATTTAATGCCATGTTCGCCTCTTTCTGCGTTGCACCGCTACACCGAAAGGGTGAGCTTTTCCTCGAGTTCGCCCACCCAGCGCAGGGTCTCGCTCGCGACCGTCTCGAGGTGCCGGCTCTTCAGGTCCAGGCGTGACGATGCCATCGCGGACGGGGCATAATGCAAGCCCTCACGGCCCACGCCGACGCCGATCATCAAGCAAAGGACGTCGGCCACATGGACCAGGTCGATCATGTCGGAAGGCTGCGGCGCGGCGTCCGGATCGTGGTGCCAGCGAACCGAGGCCACGATGGTTTCCGGAAGCCGCCATCGCCGGAGAATATCGGCGCCGACCTCGGCATGATCGATGCCCAGAACGCGGCGTTCGGCTTCCTGGAACGGCGTATCGCCCGCGGCCTGGGCGTCGATTTCGGGAAACTGCTCCCGGACGAACCGGCCGAGAATCAATTTGCCGATATCGTGCAGCAGGGCCGCGGTAAAAATTTCCGGCGCGGCCGGCCGGCCCAACTCGCGCAGGAGCCCCTCGGAGGCGACGGACACGGCAATGGCATGGCGCCACAAGTCTCCTGGATTCAGACCGTAGCCGATCACGGGATCGTTCATCACCGTGCTCATGCACGCGGCCATGACCATCCGGACGATCTGCCGGGTGCCCAACATCACGATGGCCTGGTGCAAGGAACCGATCTTCCGGGCAAATCCGTAATAGGCGGAATTGGCAAGCTTTAATAGGTTGGCCGTCAGGCCCGGATCGTAACGGATCTCGGCCTCGATTCGGCCGGCGCTGACATCCGGGTCCTCCAGCATCCGGAGCAGTTTTGCCGATACCCCGGGAAGCCCCGGAAAGGATTCGACGAGGTCCATGATCGGTTTTAGCCGGTTTGCGTTCATAGATCCCATTCCGTGCCCCCGCAGCTGAGGATCACCTTGCCGGTCGTCAGGTCAAAATGCATGGTTCGGCTCTTGGTGCCGCCCACGTCCTCGGCATCGAGCAACACGTTGTTTTTCCACAAGAGCTTTTTCAAAAGCGTGTAGTTGCGCTCGCCGATCTTAAACATCGCGCTGTCTCCGAGGGGATTGCCGCACCCGGCGGCCTTGACGACGAACCGTCCCTTCTGGCCGCCCATGTCGTAAAGGGTCTTAAACATCACCGGCACCCCGGTATCGACGAACATGAACGGGTTGGCGATGGCCTTTTCCTTGCTGATCTTGGAAAGGGGCAACATGGCATGGAGCAGGCCGCCGATCCGGGCGACCGGATCATAAACCGCAAGCCCCAGGCAACTGCCCAGGGCGTGGGTTACCAGAATATCGCCCTTCACCGCCGTTTTCATGTCACTGACCACGACCACGTATCTCATTGGGTGCCGGTCCGATTAAAATGAACGTCGTTTGCCATGGCTCGCCTTGGTGTGTGTGCCGATTTTTGCAAAATCCGAACCACGATATGGTGAAGCCATCTCAGCATTGGAATTTATCGCCGTTATCCTCGGAACTGGCATGCTTGATCAATCCCCCGACATCCAGGATGAGTCCGACCCGGCCGTTGGGCATGATCGCCCCGCCGGCGATGCCGGGAATCCCCTGCATGGTCTCGCCAAGGGTCTTGATCACCACCTGTTGCCGTCCGATCAGCTCGTCGATGATGAACCCGGCCTGCCGGTCGTCGTCTTCCACGACGACCACGAGGCCCTGGTCGGCATCGCCGCCGTTGCCGGCATTCCGGCCGTATAGGTCGGCCAGACGGAACAGCGGGATCAGCGAGCCCTGCAGGGAAAGCATCCGGCCCCTGCGCAACACGGTGGACACCTCGCCGGCGCCGGGTTTGATGGAGCGGACGATCGAAATCGTGGGGATCACGTAGCGATCCGCAGCCACCCGAACGACCATGCCGTCGATGATGGCGAGCGTCAGCGGCAGGCTCATCTTGAAAACACTCCCCTTCCCCGGCCGGGAATCGATTTCCACCTGACCGCGCAGGGATTCGATGTTTCGCTTGACGACATCCATGCCCACCCCGCGGCCCGAGACATCCGTGACGGCCTGGGCCGTGGAAAAGCCGGGTTCGAAAATCAGGCCGTGAATGTCCTTTTCGCTCAGGTTGACGTTTTCTTTGATGAGGCCCCGTTCCACGGCCTTGGCGAGGATCCGTTCCCGATCGAGGCCCTTGCCGTCGTCGCGGATCTCGACCACCACCCGTCCGGCCGAATGATAGGCGGCAAGCGCCACGGTCCCGGCCTCGGGCTTTCCGGCCGCGATCCGCTCCTCCGGGGACTCGATCCCGTGGTCGATGGCGTTTCGCACCATGTGCACCAACGGGTCGTTGATCACGTCGACCAGGTTGCGGTCGATTTCCGTGTCCTCGCCTTCGGTGACCAGGTTCACCCGTTTGCCGATCTTTTTGGCCAGATCCCGCACCAGCCGGGCCATCTTGTTGAAGGTGGCCTTCAAGGGCACCATCCGCATGGACATGCTCATGTCCTGCAACTCCCGCACGATCTTCGTGGTATGGGAGATTTTCTTGGCCAGGGCGTGGTGCTGGTTGTCGTTGACGATCTCGTCCTGGGCCACCATGGAATGGGCGATGACCAGCTCGCCCACCATGTCGATGAGCCGGTCCAGCCGCTGGGTGCTGACCCGTACCGAGCTGTCCACCGCGGTTGCGCCGGATCTGATGCGCCGCTGGGTCCTCAAGGCGCGGCCGACGTCGGTGACGTTGGCCAGACCGGCGTGGACGAGTTTCTGGCCCAGGGGTTCGCCGGTGAGTTCTCCGGCGGCGGTTTCCACGGCCTCGCGCTCGGCGTTGCCGCCGGCCACGAGGAGATCCCCGAGCCGGGGCGGGGTCTCCCCGCCGGAAGCCTCGGAAATTCCCGCCGCTTCCGGGTCGCTCAATACCCGCATCAGCGCATCGTAGCCCTCGGGCTTGCTGAAGGGCTCCCCGCCCAACGCGTCCCGAACCCGGCCGACCAGTTCCTTGATCATGTCCAGGGCCTGGAGGGAGAGGTCCGCAAACCCGCCGCCGTAGCGGATCTCGCCGTCGCGCACCCGGCTGAGCAGGGACTCGGCATGGTGGCCCATCTCGGCGATCAAGGTGAGATCCATGAACGCCGCCGTGCCCTTGACCGTGTGAAAGGCCCTGAACACGGTGGACACGGCTTCGTCGTCTTCCGGATCGTTTTCCAGGGCCAAAAGGGCATCCTCGGCCTTGGCGATGAGGTCGCTCGCCTCGGTGACGAATTCCCCCATCAGGTCCGGATCGACGTCTTCGGGCATGCAATCGTCGCGGCCTGCCTTGGCGGGCGTCATCGCCGTGGCGCGGCAGGATGGGACGTCCGCCGGCGAAGCGGCCGGACCCGCATCCGGAAACTCCGGGGAAGCGTCGGTTTTTTCATCGGCGGGCAATGGATCGTCCCGTGAAATGA
>JBJKPT010000686.1:0-2984 GCA_046706045.1 Desulfobacterales bacterium | reverse complement strand
GGGCAGCGGCGGGCGCGGCCGGCGCAGCGACCTTGGCGCTGCTGGACCGACCGGGATGATGAAACTGTGTCAGGAGCACAATGGCAACCGCCAGGCAGAGGATGAGCAGAAGAATCAAAAGCGAACGGTTGGTGGTGATTTCGGTCTTTTGTGTTTTCGGCATGGGTCCTCCCACGGCAGCGCGGTTTGACCGCATCGGGTCGTTTCAGACCATCGGGTGTCCATTTGTGGATCGGCAACTCGGGGTGCATGCAAGGCAGCCTCCGATTTGACCGGCAGGGATCGTGTGATCTGGAGGCGTCCGTTCGACGGCCCATTGCGGGTATCGCATGCAAATGCCTCTCGTGGGCATGGGATGCATTCTCATTTCTGGATATCGATGAGACAATCGCCCGGAACCATATCGGCGCCGCCCTCAATGCGAATCGTGATTCCTCGGGTGTCTTCAAGTGCCTGGAGTTCCTTGCGTTTGGCGTTCAACAGGTATTCGGCCACGGCCACCGGGACCTTCCCCGTGGCCCGGGTGATTTCCGGCGTCAGGGTTTCCAGGCTCAGTTTCCGCAAAAATTCCGTGCCCAGGGTTTCAACGGACGGGACGAGGCCCTTGCCCCGGCATTGGCGGCAGGTTTCGAATCGGCCGAATTCGATGGAGGGCCGCAATCGCTGCCGCGACATTTCCAGCAGGCCGAAGCGGGTGATCCGGCCAATCTTGGTCTTGGCCTTGTCCGTTTTCAGGCACGCTTTCAGGGCCTTTTCCACCTCAAGCTTATTCTTGGCCTCACGCATATCAATGAAATCCACGATGATCAGCCCGCCGAGGTCCCGCATTCGCAGCTGCCGGGCGACCTCTTCGGCCGCCTCCAGATTCGTGGTCAATGCGGTCTCTTCGATGTTCCGGCCCTGGGTGGCCTTCCCGGAGTTGACGTCGATGGCGACCAGCGCCTCGGTCTGCTCGATGACGATGGTACCCCCGGACTTCAAGTGGACCCGGCTATCGAAGATCGAGGTGATCTGCTGCTCGAGTTCGGACTTGGTGAAAATCGGCTTGGCACCTTTGTACATTTTGACGAGCTTGGCATGCTTCGGGGAGATCAGGCGGATGAAATCTTTCACCTCCTGAAAAACGTCGGGATTATCGATTAAAATTTCATTGACCTCGGGGGTGAAGTAGTCACGCAGCGCCCGCACGGCAAGGTTGCGATCCTTGTACATGAGGCAAGGGGTCGGCTCGGTCATGACCCGGTCCTTGATGTCTTTCCAGAGTCGCAACAGGTAGGTCACGTCCTTGCTGATCATCGTCTTGGTGGCGCCGGATCCCGCCGTGCGCACAATCATGCCGAATCCTTCGGGCAGCTTCAAGCCGGAGACGATTTCCTTTAGCCGGCTGCGCTCGGCTTCGTCTTCGATTTTGCGGGAGATGCCCCGGCTGTCGGTGCCCGGCATCAATACCACGTAACGCCCGGGAAGCGAGAGTATGGTGGTGAGCATCCCGCCCTTGGTCATCATCGGGTCCTTGGTCACCTGAACCAGCAACTCCTGTCCCTTTTTCACCAATTGCGTGATGCTGCGATCCGATGAGGCCGAGCTCTGAAAATAATCGTAATGGATTTCGTGTTTTTGCAGAAATCCATTCTTTTCAGCACCGTAGTCGACAAACACGGCCTGGAGGCTCGGCTCGATGCGGGTGATAACCCCTTTATAAATGTTGCCATGGGTGATTTCGTGGGCGGCCGATTCGATCTGGAATTCTTCCAGTTTGCCATCCTTGACTTTGGCGATTCGGCTCTCGGCGGGGTCGACGGCGTTGATAAGGATTTTGCTGCTCATGAATGATCGGTTTCGGTGGTTCGGGTTTCGGGAATGGGCACACGGATCGCGCCGGGGAGGCCTTCCCGGTGCGTCGATGGTGCCGAAAGTGACAACACTGCGGAATGAATAGGCAATTGCGCCAAACAAGTCAAACCCTTTCTGCGTCGGCACAAGCCTTGCTTTGACCGCCCTTCGGGTTGCTATTTCAATGGTGTTGTGGCATGAGGGCTCTGTTTTGCCCATCCCACTCACCGAAGAAGGACGCGCCATGGACCTGCGATACGATCCCAAGACCATCGAAGCCAAGTGGCAGACCCGCTGGAACGACCAGGGGCTGTTCCGGGTCGGCGAAGAGCCCGATCGGCCCAAATATTATCTGCTGGAAATGTTTCCCTATCCCAGCGGCAAGATCCACATGGGGCACGTGCGCAACTACACCATCGGGGATGTGGTGGCCCGCTACAAGCGCATGCGCGGATTCAACGTGTTGCATCCCATGGGTTGGGACGCCTTCGGCATGCCCGCGGAAAATGCGGCCATCGATCACGGAACGCACCCGGCGCGCTGGACCTACGAAAACATCGCCGCCATGCGGGCCCAGCTGAAGAGACTGGGATTCAGCTACGACTGGGACCGGGAGATCGCCACCTGCCGCCCGGAGTATTATCGCTGGGAACAATGGCTGTTTCTGAAGATGTTTGAAAACGGGATGGCCTTCCGGAAGGAATCCTTTGTCAACTGGTGCGATCATTGTCAGACGGTTCTCGCAAACGAGCAGGTCGAGGCGGGACTTTGCTGGCGCTGCGGCCGGCCGGTGCGGCAAAAGAAGCTGTGGCAGTGGTTTTTCCGGATCACCGATTTTGCCGAGGATCTCCTGGTTTACTGCGATCGGTTGCCCGGATGGCCGGAAAAGGTCACGACGATGCAGAAAAACTGGATCGGCAAAAGTCTCGGCGCTGAGATCCGGTTTCGCATCGAGGGCCGCGACGACGACATTGCGGTCTTTACCACCCGGCCCGACACGCTGTTCGGGGCTACCTTCCTATGCCTGGCCCCGGAGCACCCCCTGGTGACCGCGCTTTCGGCGGGGACCCTCCAAGAAGCCGCGGTAAATGCCTTCGTCGAGCGGATCGCCGGACAGGAACGCACCACCAAGGCCATCGAAACCCATGAAA
>JBJKPT010000685.1:0-3801 GCA_046706045.1 Desulfobacterales bacterium | reverse complement strand
GCTTGAACCGGAGCAATGGCGTCCGATTGCGAGGATTCAGATCGACACGCCCAACGCGGAAATCGCGTAACAGGGCCGTTTGCGGATGGAAATGAGGATTGTCGTGCGGCCGTTTGCTGCTCCCCATCAAACCGGAGCCGATACCCGAAAATGCCTGAATTGATCCCCATGCTCAACCGCGAGGCCATCGGCCGGATCACGGCCGATGTGGCGCAGCGCATTGCTTTGGATTACCGGGACCGGCATCCGGTCTTGATCGGCGTGTTGAAAGGGGCCTTTGTGTTCACCGCCGATCTGATACGCCAGATGCGGATTCCCGTTACCGTCGATTTTATCCGGGCTTCGAGCTATGGCGCCGGGACCACCTCCTCGGGGAAAATCCGGATGGACGGGGGGGGGGCCATCGATATTCGCGGCAAAGATGTCATCATCGTGGAAGATATTGTGGATACGGGGTTGACCCTTTCGCGCATCGTCGATCATTTCCGGAGCATGGATCCGGCTTCGCTTCGGGTTTGCGCCCTGATCGACAAGCACGAACGCCGGCAGCGGGATGTGACCGTGGATTACCCCGGCCACCGGATCGATAAAGGATTTCTCGTCGGCTACGGCCTGGATTGCGACGAGGCGTACCGGGAATTGCCGGAAATCTATCATTTGAAATTCTAAGCAAAGAGGCTGGGCAATGATTCTTTCCTGTGAGCAGTGCGGTACCCGTTACAACCTGGATGAAACGCTCCTCGGCCCGCAGGGCTCGAAAGTGCGGTGCTCCAAGTGTCTGCACGTTTTCACGGCATGGCCGTCCGGCCCGGTCGGGCATGAGCCCTTGCCCGAGATGGCAGCGGAAACGGGAACGGCCGCCCGGGATCGTGCGGGCGCCTTTCGCGCCGATGTCGCCGAAATCGCGACAGAAGCCGGGGATGACACGGATCTGGATTTGGATTTCGGCCTGGATGAATCGCCGGCCGATGAGGAACTGGACCTTGATCTGGGCCTTGACGCGGACTAAACCCCTGCGGCGACGCCAAAAGAAAGTCGCCCGGGTTCGGATCCGGGCGACACCGGCGGCGCTCAAACCGATGAGTTGGACCTTGATCTCGATTTGGATCTGGACCTGGATTTGGATCTGGATCTGGAAGACGACGAAGCACCGGCGGAAACGGCCGGAGGCGCCGCTTCCCCGGCCGGAAAGGCCCGCGGCGTCATCGAAGAGAAGCCGGGAGCGGATCTGGACATGGACGATGCGGCCGGTCAGGATGAATTGGATCTGGATTTGGGCACGGCGGCCGACGATGCCGTAGAAGACGAACTTGGCCTGGATTTCGATCTTGATTTTGATGAAAAGAAGGCCGCGCCCGCAACCTCTCAAGGCGACGGCCTCGATTTGGACCTGGATCTGGAGGATACGGCCGCGGCGGGAAAAGCCGGCGAAGGCGAAGACGATTTCGACTTGGACTTCGATCTGGAACTGGTCGAAGAGCCGGTGTCGAATCGGAAAACGCCTGCGGGCGACGACGAACTGCAGCTCGACTTCGACGGTCTGGAAAAGATGGTCGAAAGCCAGGATGGCGCCAAGGTGCTCGCCGAAGCGCCTGGTCAAGAAGAACTTGATCTTTCCGAACTCGAGGATTTCCTCGACGAGGGAACCGATGCGGGGCCGGTCGTCGCGGGCGGCGCCGCATCGGACCTCGATCTGGATCTGGATTTCGCCGCCGACGCGACGAGCGGAGGCCGAACCGGAGCGGCCGGCTTGGACGCCGGCGATATCGACTTGACCGACGTGGAAGATCTTCTGGCCGACGATTCCGGGACGCAACGGCCTCGGGCCTCGGCCGGCAAACCCGCACCGCCTTCCGCGGTTCCGGACGAATCCTTGTCGTTGCCGCCCGATCTGGACCTGGATGAAGTCAATCTGTCCTTGGATGATAACGAGGACATGAAGCTGGACTTCGGCGTCGACGATGTGGATGTCTCGGCCATGACCGAGGCCGATATGGATTTTGCCGGCAACATCGGAATTCCCCCGCAGGGAGAAAACGATGCCAACGCCTCCGCCGCCGATGTGGCGGCCGCCGCCGGTGAGGCCATCGCCGCGGTGGGTGAGGAGCCCGAGAAGTCGGGCAAGAAGGCCGCGCGCACCAAGAAGAAAAAAAAGAAAACCCAGGGCGTTCGGAAGAAGAAAAGCAAATTGGTCCCGGCCCTGGTGGTCCTTCTGTTGGTGCTCATCGCCGGGGCGGGCGGGCTCTATTACGTGGTCACCGTGATGAATATCCCGATTCCCTATGTCAGCGATATTCTCAATCCGCAGCCGGCCGATCCCATGGGCACCCTGAAGATGGCCACCCAGGGGGAGGCGGTTTCGCGGTTCATGGAAAACACGGCCGCGGGGCGCCTGCTCATCATCACCGGTAAGGTGAAGAACGATTACCGCGAGGCCCGTCGGAACGTTCGGATGGTCGGGCGGTTGTTTGCCAAGGGAAAGAAGTTGCTCCAGGTTCAGACCGCGTATGCCGGCAACATCATCGCCGATCAGGATTTAATGACCGAGGCGTTTCCCGGCCTTCGAAAACGGCTGCTCAACCGGGCGCGATCCAGGGTCGCTCCCGGCGGGGTCATCCCCTACATGCTGGTGTTTGACAAGCTGCCGCAAAATTTGGACGAATTTACCGTGGAAGTGGCCGGTTCGCAGGCATCGGGCGCCAACCCATGAGCCTTCCGGGGCCGGCTATTTTCCCTTGACCGGAAACCCAGCCCGTAGTATAGAGCCAGCTTCCTGCGCCAAACGCCATGCAGGCATTTCGGCGATGTAGCTCAGCTGGTTAGAGCATGCGGCTCATATCCGCAGTGTCCGGGGTTCAAGTCCCTGCATCGCCACCACGAACACCCCGCTCCCGGGAAACTCCCGGGAGCGTTTTTTTGTTGGGGGTTTTTTCCGATTCCCGGAATCGGGCGCAGGAGGCGGGGCAATCGATGGTTGCGGGGGCAACGCCGGCCGTCGCTTGTTGTCCCGAAGCAATGCCTTCTTTCGTTCCTGCGCTATCGGTCCTTTCCACGATCGGTGAAGATATCGTCGGCTTTCCGGTATTGGGCGGCGATGTCGCGGCGCAGATCGAGGCGGTTTCCGGCGGGGTTTTCGCGGGGGACGACGCGGATCATGCCGTTATCGAACGCGCCGTAGAGTTTCTGGCGCAGGCGTTCGGCAACGTCGCCGCGGCGTTGGCCGTCTTTGACGGTCATGTTCGCGTTCAGGTAGGCCACCCGTGTCCCGTCGGATTTGAACCCGCCGCTTTGGGCGTCCCAGGTCATGGCAGAGGGTATGAGCTGGATGCCTTTGCGTTTCAAATAGGCGAAATCGAGTTCCACGGGCTCCCCCTTGGTGCACGACCAGGGGTAGCCCTTCTGGCCGTCGGGCCCGCCGGCACCGGTCATCAGGGCCAGCGTGGCGGCGATCTGATCCTCGCGGACCTCGGGGGACACGCGGTCCAGGCGCCCTTCGAGGGCGGCCGATACAAGGTCTCCCTGGTTGCGCAGCCGGCGGGCCACGGGCTGCGCCTCGGGTTCGCCGAGACGGATGTTGATCTCGGAAACCCGGATTCGGGCGGGCCGGCAGTCACCGTCAAAGGAAACGAAGCAGCCCGGATAAAGGATACACGGTCGCAGGATGCCGCAGCGCTTCATGGCCTCGACCAGCGGATCGGCGATGGTCCGTCCGGCCGCAGCGATCAACTCCGGCGTTTCCATGGGATGGGGGGAGATGGCGCCGACGCCGCCGGTGATGGGGTTGGTTTTGCCGGCCGGGCC
>JBJKPT010000684.1:0-5392 GCA_046706045.1 Desulfobacterales bacterium | reverse complement strand
GATTTGCCGGAAACCGTGCTGAAACCGAAAAAAAAGGGAAACACCGGGTAAAAAAGCGCCGACACGGCGAGCCGGTATGCGTTCATGGAAAAAGGCATGGAAAGGGTCCGCCGCCTCAAGGGGTGGTGGTCGCGGGTCCGGTAACCGGCTGGGAAAAGGGACCCGGGTCGGTATCGACCTGGACCAGCGCATTCCCCTTGAAAGTGATGAGAAAAGGGATCTTGTGCACGTCGCCGTCGGCGTCGAAGGCGGTCCGCCCCGTGACCCCGTTGAAGCCGGTCGTGGCGGTCAACGCGTCGCGCACCGCGTTGCGCGACTGGATGTCCGGCCGGCTGACGATCTGCATCAAAAGCTCGGCGGAATCGTAGGCCTCCGCTTCGATCAGCCCGGGTTTTCGGCCGTAGATCTGGTCAAAACGGTTGACGAAGTCCTGCACGATGGGCTGCGCGCTGTCGGCAAAAAAGCCATCCGGGAACATCGCCCCCTGCACGTAATCGTGGCACATGCTCAAAAGGGTGTCGGAGTGCCAGAGGTTGGTCCCCATCAACAACGGCCTGCGGACATCGTAAAATGCCAATTGGGGAATGATCAAACCGGCGGTCCGCGGCGCATCCGGGATGAACAACGCGTCGAAATCGACGATCGACGGCAATTCGTTGTCGCCCTCGGAACGGGCGGTCAAGGCATCGGGCAGGGCCGGCGGGGGGGGATTGTCCGCGGGGGGCGACAACGAGGCCGGCAACGGGAAATAAAGGCCGAGGATATCCCCGCCGTGGTTCGGGAAGCGCACGGCCGGCCCCTGCGCGGGGGCTAAGGGATTTAACCGGTCGATCAGGGCCTGGGGCACGGGGTCCAAACGGCCGACCAGACGTTTGATCGGCTCGGCGAAATCGGTGAGGCCGGGCGAATAGGATTGGACCCCGACGATCCGCGCGCCGTCCCGCTCGGCCGCATCCCAGAACGCATCCAGGGCTTCCCGTCCGTAGGGTTCGTCCGGATAAAGGACGGCAAACCGTCGCAGGTGGAGCACTCGCGTGGCGTGATCCACGAGTTCGGCCACCTGGGCATCGACGGTGATGAAATTTCGGAACACGAAATCGCCGGTATCGCAGACCGATGCGTTTTGGGTCAGGGTCATGATGGGAACGCCCTGTCTCTGAGCCGCGGCGGCGGCCTGGGGCGCGGTGACGATGGGACCGATGATGGCGGCAACCCCCGCATCGGCCATGTCGTTCACCGCGGCCGCGGCCCGGGCCGGATCCCCGGCGGAATCCCGGATCACCAGATCCAGCAACGGGCTTCCACCGGAGGCCTTCATCCGGTAAAGGGCGAATTCGATCCCGTCGAGTGCCCGCTGGCCAAAAGCCTGGTACGGACCGCTTAAAGGCAACAGGCAGCCGATGCTGTACCGATGATAAATCAGGGATCGGCCCAGGGCCAGGATGCGCTTCGCCTCGTTTGGATCGTGGATGCGATCGGTCAACTGAAGCAGTTGCTCTCGGGTCAGCAATCGCAAGGCTTGCCGCAGCTTGTCCATGAGCTGGTCGGTGGCGGGCGGCTGGGCGAGTCGATCGGCTTGATAATAATTCCAGGCCGCCTCCACGGGCTTTTCCAGGGCCATGTGCGCATCGCCCATGAGCGCGTACAGTCTCAAGAGCCGCTGGGGGTCGTTCTTGAATTGATCGACCACGGGTCCGGCGGCGGCGAGCAAGCGGGCAAACTCCCCGCCGTTGTAAAAGGATGCCAACCATTCAATGGTGGCGTCCGGGACAAATGCGCTGTCGGGATAGCGATCCAGCAACCGGCGGTAGGTGTCGCGGGCCGCGGTGTAATCGCTCAGGGCCGATTCGGCCGAACCGGCTTTCATCAGTGCTGCCGGCGCCATTTCATTATCGGGGTAGTCCCGGGCAAAGGCGAGATAAGCGGCGATGGCCCTGGCAAAGCGCTTCTGCTGATACAGGTTCTCGGCCTCGGAAAAACGCTGTTCCGGGCTCGGCCCGATCCCTGGCGCCGAAGCGGCCGTTTTCCCCGTGGGCACTGGCTGGATGACGATCTTGGGCTGGCATCCCGCGATGAGAAAGGCCAGCACCAAAACGATGGCATATCGAACACTGCTCATAACCGGTCCCGTGTTCGTGGTCCGCCGCGCCGGAATCGTGTGCTCACGCGATGGATCGTTCGGTCAGCAGGTGGACCCGTCAAAGCTATTTACTCTACACCAGACGATGGTGAAGTCAATCGAATAGTGCCTGGATGCTTTGCCTGCGCCGCAGTTTACAACCGCAGGAAGTCTGTTATAGTTAATGAAATAAACGATGCAAACCAAGGAGGTTGCCATGTCCGTCGACTCCCGAAATTTCGACCGAGCGCTGGAAATCGGCCGGCCGCCCAACGTCAAGGCCCTCTTTCCCAACTCCCGGGCACTGATCGTCAGCGGTAAATTCATCGACCGCGCCATGCTGGCCAAGGGGAAGGCCATGGCCATGGCCGCCAACGGCCGGAACTATTTCGTGATCCGCGGCGCCCTCATGGCCGCCCAGCGGGCCAACGCCTGTCTGATCGTAGAAATCGCCCGCTCCGAAGGGGGCGCAAGTGCCTACTGTGCCATCAACTACTGGAACATCGCCCGCACCGTCGACCAACTCTGCAACGAACTGGGCATCACCGTGCCGGTGGCGGTCCATGCCGACCATTACGGCATCAAAAAACCCGAAGACATCGGCCCGGCCCGCATCGAAATCCCCACGTTGTTCGAAGCGGGGCTCACCTCCCTTGCCATCGACGCTTCCCACCTGCCCGATGCCGAAAACCTTCGGGCCAACCTGGAATTGCGACCGCTTGTCCCCGACTGGGCCGGGCTGGAGACCGAGGTCGGAGAAATCAAAGGAAAAGAAGGCCTTTCCACGGTCGAAGAAGCCTTGTTTCTCATCCGCGGATTGAACGCCCACGGAATTTTCCCGGACTGGATCGCCCTGAACAACGGCACGACCCACGGCCTCGAAGCCAGCGACCAGGGAATCCAGGTCGACCTGACCCACCGCATCCACGAGGCCCTGGCTCCCTACGGTGTCAGCGGGGCCCAGCACGGCACGTCGGGCAATCACTTCGACCGGCTGCGGGCCATCGCCACCCGGACACGCACCACCAAGGCCAATGTCGCCACGGCTTTGCAAATGATCTCCTGGGGCCTGGAAGTCAATGCGTACGGAAACGCCCGGCGCGATGCCGGCGGCCGCTTCATCAAAATTGTCGACGAAGGGGTTACCGAGGCCATGTGGGCGGCCATGACCAATCATGCCAAATCGGCCGGATGGAAGGCCGGCGACTTTAAAAATCTCAACCTGCCGTTTGAAAACCGGCTGTTGGGCCAGCCCGCCGCGGTGCGGGAACGGATGGCCAGAAGGGTTGAAGACTTTGTTTTCGACATGTTGGTCAATGTGTTCAACGCCGCCGATACCGCTCCCCTGGCCGTGGAGGCCATCCTCGCGGCGGGATCCCACGCCCCAAAGCCCAAGGCCGAACGCATCGAGGACCCGGCGGACTGGACCCCGGAAAAGATCGCCGTTCGAGCCGCCGAAATCGTTTCGGAAAAGGGATCCAAGGGCAACTATGACGACTGATGCCGGAGAAGGGTTCCGGCACCAACGAAATGCAGGCGGTTGCACTGGATCGCGATGCGCTCCCAAGGCACGTCCACCGGTGCATGCCGTGCCCTGAGTGCCGGCGGCCGCGACCCCGCTGGTGTGTGAACGACCAAGCAAGGCGGGTGATTGTTGTGCAGCGGGTTCAGAAACATTATTGCCCTTACTGCGGTGGGCATCTGAGCGAGCGACGATTGGAGGCGCGGGACCGGCTTTGTTGCATGGCATGCCAAAGACCGTTCTATGAAAACCCGGTTCCGGCCACCTGCACGGTTGTCGTAAACGGCAGCGGTCGGATTTTGCTGGTACGCCGCAGCGTCGATCCGAAAAAGGGCGACTGGTGCCTTCCAGGCGGCTTCATGGAGTTGGGTGAAACCCCGGAAGACGCCGCGTTGCGGGAATTGTACGAAGAGACCGGGCTTCGAGGCGAAATCGACCGGCTGCTCGGCGTCGCCTCCGCCCCCAACAACGATTACGACACGGTGCTGATGCTGGGATTTGCCGTCTGCCGGTATACCGGAACGCCGGTGGCGGGCGATGATGCCGATGCCGTGCGCTGGTTCGACCCCGGATGCTTGCCGCAAATCGCCTTTACAAGCCACCGCCGGTTCATCTCCCGGTGTTTCGATCCCCCGGCGGACGGATCCGCCTCGACCTGCCGTGACGGCGAAGCCGTGTGAACCGGTCCGCGGACCCTTTGCCCGCCTGCGTTAATGAACACCGATGAACGACGCCTCGGGGTTCGCAGACCCCGCCGGGCATACCGATAAAGCTTTTTTTCAAGATAATTCCATATAAAACCAAATCGTTACATTTTTTTCCGCCCCCCTGCCCGTTTTTTTTCTAAAGTCCCTGTCCAGCCGGGCCGATAGGCAGGACAGAGGAGTAGAACCCATGGTGGTCACCAGTTATCAAATTCACAATGTCATCGATGACTACAGCAAACGGCTGAGTCGGAGCCGTCAGGTGAATCGGAAAAAGGCGGACCCGTCGTCTTCCAGCGCCGACCGCATCAGCCTTTCGAGCGAAGGCAAACGCCAGTCGGTGATCGATCGGGTTTCTGCCAACATCGTGGAGCGGATCACCCGCTTTGGCCCCCAGAACGACGTCGATCAGGAAATCGTCGGTCAATTGCGCGATGAGGTCGACAAAAATGGCAGCTGCAAGGACCAGAACGCCGTCGAGTTTGTCTTCAACGTCATCGATGGCAAATGTGCCAAGACCACCAACACCCTGTCGGCCAAGGATTCCGGTTCCATGCTGAAACGGCTCGAGGAACTGACCCGGGAAAAAGTCGGCCGGGACATGGCATCCCTCCAGCCGATGGAAACACCTGCCGATGGTGCTTGACCCTTGAAGCAGGAAAGGAGTGGATCATGATCGAAGGAATTGGAGAGGCCGCGGTCCAGCAGACCACGCGCGCCGATCACAACCAGGCCGTTACCGCGCAGGAATTCGCCACGCAAAAAACCCGCAAACAATCCGAAGAGCGAAAGGTCGAGGGCTCGTCGCCCGGCACAAAATCCGAAGCCGATCCGTCCGAAAACCAGGATACCGTCAAATACATCATGGAGGGAAAGACGCTGGTATTTGAAAAATACAGCAAAAAAGGGCAGTTGCTTCTCAGGCTGCCGCCGGTTCATGCGGACAACGCCTGAGATTCTTAAATAGTGTCCATCCCCAAATCGCCCTTTTGCGAGATTTCTGCGTTGGCCGATCGATTGGAATCCTCGAAATAGCCGCGCTATTCC
>JBJKPT010000683.1:0-3449 GCA_046706045.1 Desulfobacterales bacterium | reverse complement strand
GAGATGCCCTATACCCAGGCCATGATCGACCTCGCCCTCAAAGAGGCCGGGGGCGCGAAAATAAAGCAAATGCATTTGCGCGTGGGGTGGATGAGCGCGATCGTGCCCCAGTCGGTCCAGGCCTTTTTCGACTACCTCAGCAAGGGCACCGGGGCCGAGGGCGCCGAACTGATTTTTGAAATGGTGCCCATTCGGCTCGTCTGCGGCAACTGCAAGCAAACGATCGAGATCGCCTACGCCCCCGGGGCGAATCCCCGCCAGGCCCTTGCGGAGATCTTCCGCAAGGGCTGCAACTGCGGGGAAGGGAAGTTAAAAATCACGGACGGACTGGGCTTTGACCTTGTCCGTATCACCACCGAGGATGCCTGACGGTTCATATCACTGGTAGCTCCGTCGCATCACCTTCTTGTCCAGCTTTCCCACGCTGGTCTTTGCCAGGGTATCGACAAAGACGAAGCGATCCGGCACCCCGTAGCGGGGAATCTTCCCCTCATCGGCCGCCCGCTGCATGTGGCGCTTGAGATCGTCGGCCGTCACGCTCTCCCGGTACCCCGGCCGCAGGGCCACGATCATCATGGGCCGCTCGCCCCATTTTTCATCCGGCACGCCGATGGCCGCGGATTCGAGAACGGCTTCGTGAAGGCTCATGATGTTTTCCAGATCCAGGGAAGAAATCCATTCTCCGCCGCTTTTGATGACATCCTTGATCCGGTCCGTGATCTGCAGATACCCTTCCGGATCGATGTGGCCCACGTCGCCGCTGTAAAGCCACCCGTTTCGCCAGAGCGCTTCGCTCTTGTCCGGGGCCTTGAAGTAGCTTTGGGTCAGCCACGGGGCACGGAAGACGACCTCGCCCGTGGTCACGCCGTCGTGCGGCTGGGGATTTCCCTTGGGGTCCACGATGTCAAATTCCACCAGGGGAACGGGCAATCCGGTCTTGACCACGATGTCGAGCAATCGGTCCTCGTCCCAGTCCAGCATGTGGCGCTTGGGGATGGCGAGGCTGATGATGGGGCAGGTTTCCGACATCCCGTAGCCGGTGAAAAGGGTGATGCCCATGTCCCGGGCCGCCTGGGCGAGCCCCCGGGGAAGCTTCGCGCCGCCGATGACGACCTTCCACCGGCTCAGGTCGAAGGCTTTGGCCGCCGGGCTCGTGGTGAGCATCTGCAGGATCGTGGGCACGCAGTGGGAAAACGTCACCTTCTCCCCCACGATGAGTTTGAGGAGCATCTCCGGCTCGTAGCGGCCCGGGTAAACCTGCTTCACCCCCAAAAGGGTCGCCACGTAGGGAACCCCCCAGGCATGGACGTGGAACATCGGCGTGATGGGCATGTAAACGTCGTCGGAACGGAAACTGCCGATGCCCTTGAAGGAACCCATGGCGACGGCCACCGACAGGGTGTGCAGCATCAACTGGCGATGGGTGAAATGAACCCCCTTGGGATCCCCCGTGGTGCCCGTGGTGTAAAACGTGGTGGCCTTGGTGTTTTCGTCCAGGTCCGGAAAGTCGTATTCGGCCGGGGCCTTGGAAAGCATCGCCTCGTATTCGATGCCACCGGCCTCCGGCTTCTTGGCCGTTCCGTCGTCTTCCCGGATCAGCACCACCTTCGAAACCGTTTCGAGCCGATCCCGGATGGCGGCGAGAATGGGCAGAAAATCGACGTTGATGATGATGGTGCCCGCTTCGGCATGGTTCAAGGTGTAGAGCACTTGCTCCGGAGAAAGACGCCAGTTGACCATTTGCAGCACGGCGCCCATCATGGGAATCGCAAAAAAGCACTCCAGGAAACGATGGCTGTCGTAATCAAAGACCGCCACCGTCTGGCCGGGCTGCACCCCCAACCCGGAAAGCCCGCCGGCGAGCCGGTGGATGCGCGCGTTCAAATCCCGGTACGTGTAGCGCATCCGGTCCCGGTAGACGATCTCCTGGTCCGGCGCATAGGTCAACGGTGTCACGAGCAATTTCTTGATGATCAACGGATACGCGTAAGCTTCCCCCGGTCGGTACGTTTTGGTACTCACGGCTTCCCTCCTTTGCTCGGGCCATGGCGCATGGCGGTGGATGATGGTGCGGACCCCTCCGGCAACGCATGCGGCGCTGTCGGGAATTTCCCCCTGGAAAAACCCGTGACCTCATTTTTCGTTGAAAGCCGGAAAATTGCAATTCAAAATCCCGCGGGGCCGGCTGGGGGAAAGAATGAAAAGAAACCGGTTTTCCGGCCCGAGCGTACCGGAAAAGAATCTCCGGCGCGGGCAGACGACCCTGGGAGGAGAGGATCCGGGCCGGTCCGGTTCCCCCGGGGCGGATGGAAATCGGATTGGCTCCCCATGGGCCGCGGGCTCTATTCCCCAAACAGCAGGGAGCGCAGCACGTGACCGGCGATGTCCGGATTTTCCTTCAGCCGTCGGGTCGCGTAGCCGAACCAGTGGCGGCCGAACGGCACGTAAATCCGCATGGGGTGGCCGGCCGCAACGATCTCGCGCCGCAACTCGGGAGTGACCCCGTAGAGCATCTGAAACTCGTAGCGACCCGCGGGCACCCGTTGCTCGGCGAGCCGGGCATACGCGCCCTCGATCAGGGGCCGGTCGTGCGTGGCGATGCCGGTAAAAACCCCATGACCCAAAAGCACCGCCAGATCTTCGAGGTAGTGGGCGTTGATCGTCGCGTGCTCCTGGAAGGCGATCGCCGGCGCCTCCTTGTATATTCCCTTGCATAACCGGATGCTGAGCGGTGCGGCCGACGAATGAAGATCCAGCACCCGGTCGATATCGTCCCGGGTCCGGCGCAGATATGCCTGAAGCACCATGCCGACATGGCCAACAAATTCGGGTTTGAGCCGCCGGTAGAGCTCGATCTCGAGATCCACGCAAGTCGAGTCTTCCATGTCGATCCAGACGAAATTGCCGTGGGCCGCGGCCTTTTCGACGACGGCATGGATATGCCGGAAGCAGACGTCTTTATCGATGAGCAGACCGAACATGGTCGGTTTGAGGGAGTAATTGCCGTTGATCCCCTCGCCTTCAACCTGGTCGATCAGGGCCAGGTATTCGTCCCGGTTTTTTTCGGCCTCGTCGAGCCGGGTGATGAACTCCCCCAGAATGTCGAGGGTGACCCGCATGCCGCCGTCGTTGAGCGCCTGCGAGGCCTCGATGGCATCGTCCACGGTGTCGCCGGCGATATAGCGAGAGGATACGGTCCAGACCAGACGTTTGGGGACAATGGGCAATACTTCGGTGATCAACCGGTTTAGCAGGTGCATCGGCGATTCCTTGTTTCTTGGTTCGGGTCCAATGGCGGCGGCGGGGCCGGCCACCCCCATCGGCGAAGTATTCCAAATCGCGATCGGCGACGACGGCAAGGGCAACGAAGCGTGCAGCGCCATCGTCGGGCCCGCATCTTCTTGTATAAGACCCCCGGAATCGGTGTCAATTCAGGGTCCCATCAAAAA
>JBJKPT010000682.1:0-10489 GCA_046706045.1 Desulfobacterales bacterium | reverse complement strand
CCCCTGCGGCCGCCGACACCACCCGGGGGGCCGTGAAAACCGTCGCGGCATCGACAGCGGCCTTCCAGGATTCGGCCCGGGGCGACACCGGCCGATCTTCGAAAGCCCACGGACGATCCGCCTTGACCGTCGACACGACCTCCGGCAAGGCCGACGCCCCCATGAGCGCGGAGGACGGGTTCAAGGCAAAAATCGACTCGGCACGCACCGGGGCCGCAAAATCGGCGGATACGGCGGCGGCCCTCCATCTGCACGATCCTTCCGGCGCCGGGCAGGCCGTCCGGTCCTCCGGCGGCGCTTCCCATGCCGGCGCCCCGTCCGGTGCCGAAGCGGCGGCGTCCCGGAGCACGCCCTCCGAACACCAACAGTCGGTGATGGCCCAAATCGCGGCAAAGGCCAAAATTCAGCTCATCGGCGGTCGGCAGGAATTGACGATTCAACTCAAACCCGAGTCCCTGGGCCGGATTCAGCTCAAGATCACCGGTGATGCCGATCGGATCAGCGTCCGGCTTCTGACCGAGAACCATCTGGTCAAAAACATCGTCGAGCGCGGGGTGGGGCAGCTTCGCGCCGATCTCGGAAACCAGGGAATCCATGTGGAGCACGTGGATGTCGGGGTCTTTGTTTCGGCGGACCCGGGCTCGGGGCAGCATTCGGCAAACCCTCGATCCCGGAAGCGCTTCAACGGCCGCTCCGTCGCCGGCCCGAACGATGCCGCGAGCCGGCCGAGCGACGTCGAGCCCGTCGGGGCGGCGATGAAACCCATGGGGACGACGGGCCAAGGCCGCCTGGTCGGCGTTTTTGCCTGATGTCAAAACGGGATTTGCCGGATTGGGATTCGTTGGATTTGTCGGGGGGCACCCGCTTCGACCTTCAGCCGGGTGACCCTTCAACCGGATACATCATTTAAAAATAAAAAAGAGTGTGCGCCATGACGATCAGTGCAGTCAGCAACACGACAAACACCACCACCAACGCGACCGCGGCCATTTCGCCCTCCAACAGCACCGTGAGCGAGAACGAATTTTTGAACCTCCTGGTCGCTCAACTCCAGAACCAGGATCCTCTGAATCCGGCGGATCCCACGCAGTTCACCTCCGAGCTTGCCCAGTTCAGTTCGCTGGAGCAGCTCCAGAACATCGGCCAGGACATCCAGGGATTGAGTTCATCCCAAGCCTTGATGAACAATGCCCAGGCCGTCTCGTATATCGGAAAGCAGGTCAAGGCCCAGGACGGCGCGATCGATCTGACGAACGCTCAGGCCTCGAGCCTGACGTACCATCTGGACAGCGCCGTCAGCCAGGTGACGGCCGACATCACCGATGCCCAGGGCAGTTTCGTCGCCGCGGTCAACCAGACCGGTCTTTCCGCGGGGGATCACACCATCTCCTGGAACGGCATGAATTCTCAAAATGAGCCGGCACCCGATGGGGCCTACACGGTGACCGTCGAAACCGTGGATGCCTCTGGCACGACCAGCACCGCGCCCACCTACAGCGTGCAGACCGTGGATTCGGTCACCTACGCCGGCGACGGCGTTCACCTGGAGGCCGGCGGCCACGATTACACCTTGTCCGATATCGAAACGGTACAAAATCCGCCGACGACATCGACGAATTAACGCCTGAACGGACCGTTACGGTTCCCGTTCGGGGACCCGGTCGACATCAAACATCATCATCCACAACGAGGTGAACCCATGATCGGATCTCTTTATTCCGCAATCTCCGGACTCGATGCCAGCACGGAAGCCATGTCGGTGATCGGCGACAACATCGCCAATGTCTCCACCACGGGTTTCAAATCGTCAACCACCTTGTTCGCCAATCTCCTGAACCAGTCCATGGACAGCGGGTCCAGCCAGCCCGGTTCCGGCGTCAAGGTCGACGGGCTCTCGGAACAATGGGCGCAGGGGACCCTGGCACCGACCGGCAATGCCACGAATCTTGCGATCAACGGCTCGGGCCTGTTCTGCCTGGAGGACCCCTCATCGGGACAGGCCTATTATTCCCGGGCCGGAGATTTCGGTTTCGACGCCAACGGCTACCTGACCAATCCGGACGGGCTGCAGGTCCTGGGTTACAGCACGGCCTCGGGTTACACGGTGAACACGCTGCCCACCGCCGCACCGGCCGTCATTCAGGTCGATGAAACCGCGACATCCAATTACGAGGATTATCAGATGGCCAATGACGGCATCATCTCCGGCCTCAACAAAACCACGGGCGCGCGGGACAACCTGTGGCAGGTGTCCCTCAACGATTTTCCAAATCTCCAGGGCTTGACCAAGCTGGGAAACAACGTCTACACCGAGTCCAGCGCGTCCGGCGCACCCATCCTGACCGACGGATCGGTATCCGGCATCGGCGGCATGGGAACGATCGGCTCCGGCAACCTGGAAGATTCCAACGTCGATCTTGCCACGGAGTTCACCAACATGATCGTCACCGAGAAAGCCTTCGATGCCAATGCCAAGGTGATCACCACCAGCAACAACATTCTGACCGCGCTGATCCAGACCATCCAGGGTTAATTTTCGTTAACATGGATCTCACGCCGTGCCCTCCCCGCTCCGCGAAGGCGGTGGCAGGGGAGGGTGCGGCGGCCGATGGGGTGTCCATCCCCCAACGGCCCTTTTCCGCTTAACCATCATCCCCCCGGCGTTTGTCGGGGGTATCCCCCTTGCCACGTCAAGGGTTTGACTCTTGCGCTCCCCGGTTGCCCGCCGACCGCGGTGTCCGAGTTTCAAGAAAGCCCCCGACGCACCGAGCGCTCCCCTTCGATGCCCCCGGGCCGCGGGCACGGGAGAAATCCTTTTCCCCGCCCGATCCGGTTCCGGGGTCCGGCGTCGCGGCGGCGGGCGCCCCCGAAAAGCGGCGATTCGATCCCCGGCCGCCCGTTCGGGTCCCCCCCCAAATGGCCCTTTACCGCGATTTCCGCGCCGGGCGCCTCGATGGCAATCCTTGAAACGGCCCGCCATGGCGCCGGTTCAAATCCTCCGCCCGTCTGGGCCTCACGCAAACGTGGCGCTCCCGGGACGGATGCCCGTCGGAACCCGGTACAACAGGTGGCATTTATTTTGCACACTCGTTTGCCGTGGCGTTTGCGGCAGACCCCGGCAGCGGTCGGCCCATGCGGCCTTACGAAGGACGTTTCAAGGAGCGGACGGTGGACATCGCAACCCTTATCGGCATCTGCTCGGCGTTCGGTCTGGTCTGGGTATCGATCATGCTCGGAGGGTCGGTCTCGTGGTTCTTGAATTACCCGTCGCTCATGATCGTGATCGGCGGCACGATGGGTGCCACCCTGATCAACTACCCGATTTCCGATGTGCTCAGCGTTTTTCGCATCACCCGGAACGTCTTCACCCATCGGACGGCCTCGCCCAATCGCATCATCGGCCTGATCGTCGATTTTGCCCGGCAGGCGCGCCAGGAGGGGATCCTCTCGTTCGAGGACCGGTTGTTCGATGTCGAAGATCCGTTTCTGGTCAGGGGGATCCAGATGGCCATCGACGGCATGGAGGCCAAGGCCATCCAGACCGTTCTGGAAACCGAGGTCACCTGCCTCGAGGAGCGCCACCATCTCGGAGCGGATATCTTTTCCACCATGGGCACCTATGCGCCGGCCGTGGGAATGCTCGGCACCATCATCGGGTTGGTCCAGATGCTCATGCAGATGAAGGACCCGAGCGCCATCGGCGCGCCCATGGCCGTCGCGTTGCTCACGACGTTTTACGGAACGATTCTCGCGAACCTGCTTTTTCTGCCCATCGCGGGAAAACTGCGGGTCCGCAGCCAGCAGGAGATACTTGTCAAACAGATCGTGATCGAGGGCGTGCTGGCCATTCAGTCCGGCGAGAACCACCGTATGGTCGAGCAGAAGCTGAAGGCGTTTCTCTCCGCCAAGGCAAGGGAAGAAAAGCAGTGATCCGAGGCAAAGAAAGGCCCTTGCGCGACAGCGGCCGCCCCGGCGGAGGCTGGGAGATCGTCTACACGGGATTCATTCTGATCCTGCTCACGTTTTTTATCATGCTGGCATCCTATTCCACCATGCAGAAAAGGAAAATTTTGGCCTTTGTGCACTCGTTCACCGACGCGGTCAGCCTGTTGCCCGGCGGAAGGAACCTGGAACCGGGGAAATGGGTGATCCCGAAAACGCCTGCGATGGTTCCCATCGCCGATCCCCTGGCCGATGTCCAGGCCGCCGTGGAAGAGAGCATCCGCAACCAGATGGTGACCGGGGCCGTGGCGATGGCGCCGCGGGGCGACGGACTGGCCATCCGAATGGTCGACACGTTGGTCTTTTCGCCCGGATCGGCCGACATCACCTCCCGGGCCATGCCCCTTCTCGAGGCCATCGCGAAAGCGGTGGCAAAGACCGATCTGCGGGTCGTGGTCGAAGGCTACACGGACAACGCGCCCATTCATACCGGACGCTTTCCTTCAAATTGGGAACTGTCCACGGCCCGGGCGGTCAACGTGCTGCGTTACTTCATCCACCGCGACGGCCTTGACCCCCGGCACGTGAGCGCCGTGGGGTACGGTCCGTACCGGCCCATCGCGCCGAACACCACGGCGGAAAACCGTGCCCGCAACCGCCGTGTCGAGATCGTGATCCAGCCGCCGGCAAACAAGGCCGCCGGGGCGGTGATCCCATGAACCGCAGGCGGAGGCCGGGCGCCGGCAACGGCGGTGGCAACCACTGGCTGACGACGTTCAACGACATGGTGACCCTGTTGATGGTCTTTTTCGTCATGCTTTTTGCCATGAGCGCCATCGATTCCGGGAAGATGAAACGTTTTCAGAAAAGCCTTTCCACCGGGTTGGGGGTCCTTTACCAGGGAGAGAAAACCGGCGTCGGTCCGTCCTCGCCCAACGGCGCGCCCCCGGAAAACGAAACCGGATCGGATCTGGTGCCCGAAACCTCCCGGATGCTGGCGCAGGCGGTCACAAAACTGCGGCGGATCAGAGGGATGCGGGTGGCGCTTTTGGGAAACGGCGCCCGGCTGACCGTTGAAAACGCCGTGTTGTTCGAGTTCGGCTCCGCGAATCTCACCCCGGGGGCGAGCGCCGACCTGCGGAGCGTTTGCGATGCCATTCGGAACCTGCCTTTCGACATCCGGGTGGAAGGGCATACCGACGATGTTCCCATTCACACCGCCCGTTATCCGTCCAATTGGGAACTGTCCATGGCCCGGGCCATCCGGGTGGTCAAGTTCTTCATCGCCGAGGGTCGAATCGCTCCCCGGCGTCTGTGCGCGGCCGGCTACGCCGATTCCCGGCCGGTCATGCCCAACGATACCCCGGAAGGCCGCGCCCGGAACCGGCGCGTTGAAATCTTTCTGATCGCCAAGGAGAGGTGACATGTCCAAAAAAATTCTGATCGTCCTGGTGCTGGTGGGGATTTTGGTGTTCGGCATGTTCGGTGCCGGTTTTTACATCATCTGGAACAAGGTTTCGTCGATGGGGCAACGGATGCCGCCCGCCGTCGCGCAAAAAGCCGGCACCGACGCCAAGGCCGCGGCCAATACCACGGGACCGATGTATTCCCTGGAAACCTTTATCGTCAATCTCGCCGAGGAAAACGGCAACCGGTACCTGCGCGTCACCATGGATCTCGAAATGAGCGATGAGAGCGTTCGGGAGGAAATCAAAGCGCGGCTGCCCCAGATCCGCAACGCCCTGTTGATGATTCTGCCCAGCAAGAGGATCCGCGACATTTCCACCAGCCAAGGGAAAGATGCGCTGCGCCAGCAGATCATCGATGCGATCAACCAACTGCTGCCCAAGGGCAAAATCCGCAACGTCTACTTTACGGAATTCGTCATCCAGTAGGAGGCCGCCGTGCCCGAAAATGTTCTTTCCCAGGAAGAAATCGATGCCCTGCTCTCGGCGATGGACCGGGGCGAGGTCGATCTGGAAGTCGAATCCAAGAGCCGTTCCGAACCCCAGATCAAGAGCTTCGACCTGACGTCCCAGAGCGTCATGCTCCGGCATCAGTTCTACGCCTTGGAAGAAGTGCACGATAAGTTTTCAAACCTTCTGGACCACTCCCTGGCGTCGCTGTTGCACAAACCGATCGATGTCGAGCTCATCTCCACGGAAATGGTCAAATACGGCGATTTCATCCAGGCATTTTCGACCCCGACCAATTTCACCATTTTTACCATGGATCCGTTGATCGGCTCCTCGCTTCTGGCCATTGAGCCGAACCTGGTTTTTTCCCTGATCGATTGCATGTTCGGCGGCGACGGCAAACCGTTTGAAGACCTGCGGGAGTTTACGGCGATCGAACAGCGGATGATGCGCAAATTCGCCACCGAAGTGCTTCACCAATTGGAAAAATCCTGGGAGATCGTCTACCCGATCCGTATTTCCATCAAAAAGAGCGAATTCAAACCCGAGTACGTGCACCTGGTCACGCCGGAGGATCTGCTCATCGTCGTCGTGCTCTCGGTGACCGGCTCCGAGTTTACCGGGAACCTCCACCTGTGCGTCTCCTACCGCATGCTGGAGCCGATCAAGGACAAACTCTCATCGCGCTACCTGCGGGAAAGAGACCTGGAGGACGCCTTCAGCTCCCAGCTCCAGAGCCTTTTGCGCGATACCGACGTCACCGTTGTTTCCGAGCTCGGCCGCACGCACCAGACCGTCCGCGAGCTGCTCAGCCTCACGGTCGGGGACACCATCCAATTGACCGGCGGGCCGGACGACCCGGTCCGCATCAATGTCGAACAGGTGCCGAAATTTTTAGGATATCCGGGAATCGTCAAAGGAAACCGCGCCGTCCAGCTCTCGGCCCTGATTCGCTGAGCGCGACGCGAGGCGTCGGCCGTGCCGGAAAAAATCACCGGCGGAACGGGTTCAAAATGACCGATTCGTACCCGTTCCCATCGGCGTTTTGAATCTTCAACCTTGACCTTCATCGAGGGCCTCAATCATGGCGGAAACGAAAAACAAGGCAACCGGTTCACCGGCTTCGGCGCCATCGGGAAGCGGCGGCATCAACGCGCCGGCCGTGGATGCATCCAGTACCGTGCAGAGTACCGGATCCGGCGGCGATCTACGGGAAGAACTCGATTTCATCCAGGACATTCCCCTGGCGGTGACCGTCGAACTCGGCCGCACCAAGATGGTCATCAACGATCTTTTAAAACTCGGGCAGGGATCGATCATCGAGTTGGCCAAGCCGGCCGGCGAAACCCTCGAGATTCTGGCAAACCAGAAACTGATTGCCCGGGGTGAGGTGGTCTCGGTCAACGACAACTACGGCATCCGGGTGACGGAGATCATCAGCCCCCTGGAACGCATCAAGAGGTTGCAATGACACCGGCCGCCGATATGACAACGGCCACGGTGACCGTGGTCGGAGCACTGATCGCCATCGTGGGGGGAATGCTGCTCATCGCCGCCTTCCTGCGGCGCACCATGAAAACGACGGCCGGCGGCCGCCGCCGTCTCGGCCATCCCCGGGTGATCGGCTCCTGCGCTCTGGGCGTCAAGAAATCGGTATCCCTGGTCGGCGTGCCCGGCGCCGTGCTGGTGCTCGGGGTCACGGCCGAGGCCATTACCCTCCTCTCGCGAATCGACGATGCGGAGACCATCGCCCGGCTGGAAAACGAAAAATCCGGCGCCCCTTCCTTTGCCGACCAGTTGCGACGGGTCGTCGGCCGCGGCGGCCCGCCATCCGAATAACGCGACGCTTCGGGAAAATCCCTCGTTCCGGCCCTCGCCGCCCCATCCCGTTTGGCACAGCCTTTGCTGTTTCCCTTGTCGATGGATTTTTGATCCAAGGACAAGGACTCATGAAGAAACCGCGCCCCCCCATCCTTCTTTTCGCCCTGATCGCGATCCTGTTTTTGGGTGCCATGCCGGCGGCCGCGGCTTCGGCCGCACCGGCGGGCGCCGCAACGACAACGGTTGCGACACCGTATTTCCGCATCGATCTGAACGGCGGCGGAAAGGGGGGGCGGATGCCCATGGTCCTCGAGATCTTCCTGTTGATGACGAACCTGTCATTGGCGCCGGCGCTGCTGATCATGCTCACGGCGTTTACCCGGATCGTCATGGTTCTGTCGCTGCTTCGCCAGGCGATCGGGACCAGTCAGATGCCGCCCAACCAGGTCATCATCGGCCTGTCGCTGTTTCTCACCCTGTTCGTCATGAGCCCGGTGATCGCCAACATCAACCAAAACGCCCTGCAACCCTATCTGAAGAACACCATCTCCCCGGCCACGGCCCTGGAAAACGGCTTGAAGCCGATCCGCAGGTTCATGTTCCGTCAAACCAGCGAAAAAGACCTGGGGTTGTTCGTCAAGATCGCCCAACTCAAACGGCCCAGGAACCGTGACGATATCCCGATGACCGTGCTGATTCCGGCCTTTATCATCAGCGAGGTCAAAACCGCCTTCGAGATCGGCTTGCTGCTCTACGTGCCGTTTCTGATCATCGACATGGTCGTGGCGAGTGTTCTGTTGTCCATGGGCATGATGATGCTGCCGCCGGTGATGGTGTCCCTGCCGTTCAAACTCATGCTCTTCGTGCTGGCCGACGGCTGGTACCTGATCGTCGGCTCGCTGGTGCGCAGCTTCCACTAGCGGGCCTCGCAAAGGAATGCCCCATGAACGTTGAATTTATCACCGGTTTGTTTACCAAGGCCATCTGGATCGCCATTCTGCTGTCGGCGCCGATGCTCATCTCGGGGCTCGTGGCCGGGCTTATCGTCAGCGTATTCCAGGCCGCCACCCAGATCAATGAAATGACCATGACCTTCATCCCAAAGATGCTGGTCGTGGCCCTTGCCCTGCTGCTCTTTTTCCCGTGGATGGTCCAGACCATGGTGGACTTCATGAACGTCATCGTCGGTGCCATCGCCGCCCTGGGCGGTCGCTAGGCCGGCGGCAGATCCCGGAAGCCGCCTCCATGCCGAGCATCCTCATTTCCATTCCCGGCCTGACGACGCTGCTCTTCGTGTTTCTTCGGGTGGGCGCGGTACTACTCGGGCTTCCGGTGTTCAACAGCGGGAGCATACCGACGCTGTTTCGTTTGGGCCTGGCCATGACCATCGCCATCGTGCTCCTGCCCCTGGTGCCCCAGGCCCGCGTGCCGGTCTTTGTCGGCGCCCTGGATTTCGGTTTGGCCATCGGCCGGGAACTGCTCATCGGCTTTGCCATCGCGCTCATGGTGCGCATGTTGTTTGCCGGCATCCAGCTGGCCGGCCAGATGGCCGGCTACCAGATGGGGTTGGCGCTCGCCAACGTGATCGATCCGGCCTCCAGCGACCAGGTCCCGGTTCTGGCCCAGTTCAACAACCTGCTCGCCCTGCTGATATTTCTCATCATCGGTGCCCACCATTGGTTCATTCAAGAACTGGTGAGAAGCTTTTCGACGATCCCCCTGGGCGGCGCCACGGTCCATGCCTCGGCGCTCCGGCTGCTGGTCGCGTTTGGGGAGGAGATATTCGCCGTGGCCGTGAAGGTCGGGGCGCCGGTGATCATTTCCCAATTGATCGCCAGCGTCATCCTGGGCCTGATCGCCCGGACCGTGCCCCAGATGAACGTCTTTATCGTGGCCATGCCGCTGCAGATCGGGGTGGGGCTGTTCTTTCTGGGGATCGCCGTCACCCAAATGGCGACGTACTTCGGAAGCCTCTTCCAGCACCTGGCGATCGAGGTGATGAACCTGATGCGCTTCATGGCGTGAAAACGTCCATCGCCGGCGGATTTTTCGGCCGATTGCCGCCGGCCGTCGACGGATTCGTTCGGGACTCACGGCCGGAGCATGTCCGGCACGGGGGTAAAATCTTGAACCGGCCGGAAAGGGAACCCGATGGCCGAAGGCAACGATCAGGAAAAAACCGAACCCGCGTCCGGGAAAAAGCGGGAAGAAAGCCGGGAAAAAGGCGACGTCTCCATGAGCCGCGAGGTCTCCTCGGCGGCGATCCTGCTTGCCTGCCTCGGGGTGTTTTATTTCGCCGGCGGCTGGATGTTTTCCATGCTGGGAGACGAGATGGTCGAGATCCTCGGTCATCTCGACAGCCTGGGCATCGGCACCACCGACACGGCGCACCTGATGATGGGCCAGGTCTTTCTATTCATGGCCAAGGTCATGGCCCCCGTCCTCATCGCCGTCCTCGTCGTCGGCATCGGGTCCAATATCGCCCAGATCGGTTTTCTCTTCACCGGTGAACCGCTTGTGCCGGATTTAAAGAAACTCGATCCCATCGGCGGCATCAAGCGGCTCTTTTCCCTGCGTTCCATGGTGGCCCTCCTCGAATCCGTCCTGAAGGTCGTCGTCATCGGCATCATTGCCTGGAGCGTGGCCCGTCATACCGTGGATGATTTTGCGGGGCTGATTCATCTGGGGGTCGTCGACATCCTCTGTTATTTCGGGAGGGAAAGTTTCAGGATCACGTTTTTCATCTGTCTCGCCCTGGTCGGCCTGGCGGCCGCCGATTTTCTTTATCAACGCTGGCAACACGAAAAAGA
>JBJKPT010000681.1:0-2780 GCA_046706045.1 Desulfobacterales bacterium | reverse complement strand
AGAGCAGGGGCGGTTTCTGGAAAAAAACCCGCCCGTTCAGCCGCGGCGTCATCAGGTCGTGGTTGGCGAGCATCTCGCAGGTGATCTCGGAATAGGCGCCTTCGTCTTCGTCGAACAGGGGCACCTTCCCCAAACGAACGAACAGACCGACGATGACGAGGGCCAGGAGCAGGGAACGGGCCAGGGTGGATTCGGACCAGGATTGGGTCATGGCGGAAAACCGGGATTCGGGGTCAAGGATTAAGGATCAGGGATCAGGGATCAAGGATCAGGGATCAAGGATCAAGGATTAAGGATTGGAAAATCCGAATCTCGAAATCCGATGGTCCCGTAACGTCCTCAACCCGTCAATTTTCAATCTCGGCCAAGGCGGCGGCACCGGCAACGGCGTCCTCGGGTGAGCCGAACTGCATCCGGTAGAGCTTGCAGTACTCGCCCCCGCGGGCCATCAATGCCTCGTGGGTGCCCTCCTCCACGATCCGGCCGTCGACGACGACCACGATCCGGTCGGCCCGGGCCACGGTGGAGAGCCGATGGGCGATGACAAAGGTCGTACGTCCGCTCATCAGGTTTTCCAGGGCCTTCTGGACCACGGCCTCGGCCTCGGTGTCCAGAGACGACGTGGCCTCGTCGAGTATGAGGATCGGGGCATCCTTCAACAGGGCCCGGGCGATGCACATCCGCTGTTTTTCGCCGCCGGAGAGCCGGTTGCCGAGTTCGCCGATTTCCGTGTCGAATCCCTTGGGAAACTGGGAGATGAAATCGAAGGCGTAGGCGGCCTTGGCCGCGGCCTCGATTTCTTCCTGGGTGGCGGTCTGGCGGCCGTAGGCGATGTTGTTGCGGACCGTGTCGTTAAAAAGGATCGGCTCCTGGGTGACAACGGCGATCTCGCGGCGCAAATCGGCGACGGTCACCTCCCGGATGTCGATGCCGTCGATGCGGATCGCCCCCTGGGTGACGTCGTAAAACCGGGGGATGAGGTTTACGAGGGAGGTCTTTCCGCCGCCGCTCATGCCGACCAGGGCGAGCACCTCCCCCTGCTTTACCGTGAGCGAGATCTCCTTCAGGACCGGAAGCGTGTGGTCGTAGCCGAACCAGACGTCCTCGAAACGGACCGTGTGCGGGCCCCGGCCGAGGGGTTTGGGATCGGCCGGGTCCTGGATTTCGGACGTCCTTTCGATCACGTCAAAGATCCGGTCGACGGCCGCAAGCCCCTGCTGAACCGCGTTGTTCGCCTGGGTGAGCTTCTTCACCGGATCGTAGAGGAGCATCACACAGGTGAGAAAGCTCACGAAGGTGCCGGGGGTGGACTTGCCGGCGATGACCCCGGAGCCGCCGTACCAGAGGATGAAGGCGATCCCCAGCCCGCCGAAAAATTCCATGACCGGAGAAGAGAGCCCCCGGACAATCACCGCTCTCATTTCCAGGTGGTAGAGTTCCTGGGAGCGGCGGTGAAACTGGTCTTTTTCATAGGCCTCCATGCCGAAGGCCTTGACGATCTTGCTGCCGGCAAAGGACTCGTGCAGAAAGGAGCTTAAGTCGGCCATGGCCTCCTGCAGACCGGTGCTCACCCGCCGGACCCGCCGGCTCAGTTCGACCACGGGATAGAAGGCGACGGGCAAGACGATCAGGGCCACCAGCGCCAGCCGCCAATTCTGGTAAAAAATCACCACCGTGAGGCCGACCACGGTGAAATAGTCGCGCAAAACGGAGGTAACGGCCGTGGAGACCATCCCCTTGATGATCGAAACATCGTTGGAGATCCGGGACATGAGCCGGCCGGTGCGTTCGTTGTGGAAAAAGGAAAGGGGCAGATCGTGGATGCTGTCAAAGAGTGCGTCCCGGAACCGCCGGACGATGCGCTCCCCCACACTGCTCATGAAAAAGTCCTGGCCGTACATGGTCACGGCCCGGACGGCGAAAACGACGATGACCACGATGGGCAACAGGACGAGCTTGGTCATGTCCTTTTCGATGAAGATCTTATCGGTCACCGGCTTGATGAGATACCCGATGGCGGTGATCGTTCCGGAAACGACCAGCGCGCAAAGCATGGCCATGATCAGCCGGCCCCGGTTTTCGAAAACCATGGACAGAACCCGGCGATGCCGGGGCTTCAATTGAAAACGCTTCAAACGTTCCTTCCTTTCGGTTGAAACCAATGGCCGATGCGGGAGCGACGCACGGGCCGGCTCGATCCGTCCCGGGGCCCGCGCATCAGGTGGATGGCGATGTCCGCGACCCGTCCGGCGGCGCCGGCCCGCCCGAGACGGTTCCGGACCATCCGCAAATCGTCCCGCATCCGGGCGAGTGCCGCCGGATGCTCCAGAAAACCGAGGGCGGTGTGGGCGATGGTTTTCGCCGAGGCCGCGTTCTGGACCAGCTCCGGAACGATGGCGCGCCCCGCGATGAGGTTTGCCAGCCCGATGTAGCGGACCCGGATGAGGGCCCGGCCCATCCAGTAGGTTGCCGGCGACACCTTGTAGACGATCACCATGGGCACGGCGGCGATGGCCGCTTCCAGGGTCACCGTTCCCGAGGTGGCCACGAGGAAATCGCATCGGGGGAAAAGCTCCCGCACCGGCGCATCGGAGATCTCCAGCCACTGGCCATCTTGTCCGGCGCCCCGCAGGGCGGCCTCGAAAAGCGCCGGGTTCGCGTTGGCGGCCCGGGAAGCGACGAACCGGGCGCCGGGGATCCGCCTGCGGATGAGAACGGCCGCCCGGGCCATGACCGGAAACAACCCGGTGATCTCCCGGTCCCGGGACCCGGGCAGAAGC
>JBJKPT010000680.1:0-2071 GCA_046706045.1 Desulfobacterales bacterium | reverse complement strand
TCAAACAAGGCGGCCCCTTCGGCGTGGTCGCCGGCGCGGGCCGATGGACTCGCGGGCCGGGCTTATCCGAAAGTTCTTCATCGATGTGTGCGCTCAATCATTTTATTAAACCCCTTTTTCCTCCGGCCTGTCAATGACGGGAATCTTTCACCGCTTGACGATACGGGTTCACCCGAGGCATCATACAGGGTGGACTGTTCCCCACCCGATAATGCGAATCCCGGGGATGTCCCGCCAAAGCAACAACCCTGAGACGGCCGCCCCAGGAGCGACCAGGGAGATAATCGAAGCGCAACCCAACGCGTTTCCGGCAAAAAATGGCGAGGGATGGATATCCATGAAAATCCTGGTAATAGACGATGACCCGTTTGTGCTCAAGCTGATCGGGCACCAGATGACGGATCTCGGTTTTACGGAAGTCTCACTCCACGATCGCGGCGAGGATGCCTTGGCATTGCTGAAAAGCGGGTGCGAGCAGGTCGGGCTCGTGATCTGCGATCTGCAAATGCCGGAAATGGACGGCGTGGAATTCGTGCGCCACCTTGCCGATATCGGCTATGCCGGAGGCCTCGTGCTGGTGAGCGGCGAGGATGAACGCATCCTGCAAACCGCCCAGACACTGGCCCGGACCCATCGGCTCAATGTGCTCGGGACACTGCACAAACCCTTTACCCTCGACCGGCTGCGGAAAGTAATGGAAAGGCATTCTTCGCCCGGCGCCGTTCGCGAGAGCGCATCCCCCAAAACGTATGGGCCCGGCGAATTGAAACGGGCCATCGGCAACGGGGAACTGGTTAACTGGTACCAGCCGAAAGTGGCGATCGCTTCCCGGGATGTCACCGGGGTGGAAGCCCTGGTGCGTTGGCGCCACCCCCGTGACGGTTGGGTGTTTCCGGACCAATTCATCACCGCGGCGGAGGAGCACCGCCTCATCGACGATCTGACGCTGGCGGTGCTGACCAGCGCCCTGAGTCTGAACCGTCGCTGGCAAGCGTCCGGCATTTCCCTGCACATTGCCGTGAACGTCTCCATGGACAATCTCACGTCCCTGGATTTTCCCGAACGCCTGGCCTCGATGGCGAAAGAAATGAATGCCCCCTTGACGAACCTGGTGCTGGAAGTGACGGAAACGCGTCTGATGAAGGATCCGCTCGCCTCGCTCGACATTCTCACGCGGTTGCGTTTGAAGGGGATCGGCCTTTCCATCGACGATTTCGGCACCAATTATTCCTCGCTCGCCCAACTGCGCGACATTCCCTTCACCGAATTGAAAGTGGATCGCGGCTTCGTGCATGGTGCCGATCGAAACGAGTCCGCCCGGGCAATCTTCGAGGGCAGCCTTGTCATCGCACGGCAGCTGGGTTTGAAAACCGTGGCCGAAGGGGTGGAGGACCAGGCCGACTGGGACTTCCTGCGGGCGGCCGGATGCGATTTGGCGCAAGGCTACTTCATTGCCAGACCCATGCCCGAAGCGGATCTGGCGGCCTGGCTGGCGTCATGGGACGCCCGCCACCGGGAATTGGAAAAGACCGGGCCGTAATGATCGCCGATCGTTGGCATCGGGATCCCGGTTGAGATCCCGCAACGCGAAAACCTCCATGCCCGAAGGCGTTCTTCGCACGGGCGGCCCGTTCGCGCCATCGAAGCAGGCACCGCGCGGGAAGGCGGTCCGGAAGCGGCCACCGGGCCCTCGCCCCTGCTGCGTGCCGAGCGGTGAATCCGAGGACGGCGCTTTTTATTCGAAAGGGCCGTAAACGCCCTTCGGCGGATGTGATGAGATCGACGGAACAAAAACAATATAAAGGATATCAGTCCTTTGCCGGAAAAGCCCGTGTGGCGTTTTGCCTCATTGGCCTGATGCCGTACCTGGTTGGCGTCTATCTTTTTCTCGGCGCAAAAATCAATGTTTCGGACATGGTTTTGTTATTCGCCTCTCTGACGCTTTTTTCCATGCTGACGGGGATTCTGCTGTTGCGCAAATCGGAAACCCAACTGGGCTATCTGGCAAAAGAGATGGGCAGGATCACCATGGGCAATGGAAATGAGGTCATTCGCATCAAGGCCGATCAGG
>JBJKPT010000679.1:0-2677 GCA_046706045.1 Desulfobacterales bacterium | reverse complement strand
CGGTGTCGACATTTCCGACACCCTGGCCCGATTCCGGTCGGCGGCGGCGGCCATCGCCACCGATGCCGAAGAGATCGGCGCGGCGCTGAGCGCGGCCTTTAAGCGGCTGACCTTCCTCGACCGGCTGGCGCAAACCCTGACCGGTCACCGCGAGCGCCTCACGGCCCTTTTGGCGCTCACGTCGCCGTGGGCGAAAACCGCGGCCGCGGAAACCACCGCCGCCGAGTTGGAAAACCGATACACCATGCAAAAGGAACGCGACGTTCACCGGCAGATTCTCGGCGACGATGCGGTCTTCGATGAACCCGGGAGGGCGCGAGCCGCAGACGGCGAGGAATTTGATCCGGATGCCGGCGGGGCCGTCGTCTTTTTGGAAAACACACCGGGCTGCGAAACGGCTCCGGCAGACGGCGGCGGCGACGAATTCGGTGATAACGTCGACCTCTTTTGACATTTTTAAACGCCCATTAGAGGGCGGGCCTGAAAATGCCGGACGAACTCCCCGTTCTCTGTAAGGAGTGACCATGGCTGCAAAAAAAACTTCAAAAAGCAAAGACAAACCCTGGGCGTTGGTATCGGATCTGACCATTTTCACCATCGCCGAAGCGCACCGGCTCTTGGTCTCCCGGTTCAATGACGATGCGCCGCTCGCCATCGATCTTTCAAAAGTCGAAAACTGCGATACCGCCGGGGTCCAGCTGCTCCAGGCCGCCGTAAAAACCGCCGAAATCCGCGGCAAATCCCTGGGCTTTTGCCACGTGCCGCCGGTCGTTACCGATGCATGGATGCGAAACGGCCTGGATGTCGACATGCTGAACACCGCCGGAAAGGAGGCGACCGATGGCAAAAACCATCCTCACGGCCGATGATTCGGCCAGCGTGCGGCAAATGGTCGGCTTCACCTTGAAACAAGCCGGCTACGAGGTCGTGGAAGCCGTCGACGGCCAGAATGCCTTCGAGCACATGACCCAAACCCCTGTGGACATGCTCATCACCGACCTGAACATGCCGCGCATGGACGGCATCGAGCTGGTCCGGCAGGTCCGCGGCCGCAGCGAGTACAAATTCATCCCGATCATCCTGCTGACCACCGAATCCCAGGCATCGAAAAAGCAGGAAGGAAAGGCCGCCGGCGCATCGGGGTGGATCGTCAAACCCTTTACACCGGAACAATTGCTGGCGGTGGTGAAAAAAGTCCTGCGTTGAGGATACGCCATGCCGGCGCACCGGTGACACCCGCAGGATCAAAACGGAGCCGTCAGATACCGGAGGTCGTATGGACCCGCACAAAGACGCCTATCGTTCGGAGGCCCTGGAGTTGGCCGCCGATCTGGAAGCCGCTCTTCTCGAGCTCGAAGAGCACCCCGAAGACGGGGAACTCATCGCGCGCATCTTTCGCGCCATGCACACCATCAAGGGGTCCGGGGCCATGTTCGGCTTCGACGCCGTGGCGGAATTCACCCACGATGTGGAAACCGTCTACGATCGGATCCGCAGCGGGCACATCCCGGTCACCCCGGAGCTGATCGATCAGACCCTCTCCGCCTGTGACCTGATCCGGAAAATGGTCAACGACGAACCCTATGACACCGACCGGCGCGCCGCTCTGGAAAAGGGATTTCAGCAGATGCTGCCCCGGCAGGCACCGGAAGGGACCTTCGCCGAAACACCCCGGCCGGCCGCCGGTGCACCGGTGACGTATCGAATCCGGTTCAAACCGGGGCCGGCGATCTTCGCCAGCGGTACCAACCCCATGCTTCTTCTCGACGAGTTGCGGGAATTGGGCCGCGCCGCGGTCGTCGCCCGACCGGAGGCGGTGCCGGTCCTGGAGGACCTCGACCCTGAACAATGCTTTATTTACTGGGACATCGTGCTCACCACGGATCGCGGCGTCGATGCAATCCGAGACGTGTTCATCTTCGTGGAAGACGACTGCGAGCTGAAGATCGATGCCATCGATACGGGCGGCTGGGCCGACGATGAAAGCACCTACGAACGGCTCGGTGAAATTCTCATCGCCCGGGGGGATTTGGGTATCGAGCAGCTCCAACGGGCACTGGCCGAACAAAAACGAATCGGCCAGGTCCTGATGGAATCCCGGGCCGTGGACGCCGCCGCGGTCCGGGCCGCGGTGACCGAACAGGAGCACGTGCGTGCCGAGCGTGCGGCCCGCGTCGACACCGCCTCGGCCGGAAGCCTCCGGATCGCCGCCGAAAAGCTCGATACCCTCGTGGATCTGGTCGGCGAGATGGTGACGGTGCAGGCCCGGTTGTCCCGAAAATCCGGCGTCTCCCGCGATCCCGAGCTTCAAAGCTTCGCCGAGCAGGTGGAAAGCCTCACCGCGGAGCTTCGCGACCATGCCATGCAGCTTCGCATGGTTCCGATCGGCACGACGTACAGCCGGTTCAAACGGCTCGTGCGCGATCTGGCCCGGGATCTGAAAAAGGAAGTGGCCCTGGTCACGGTCGGCGGTGAAACCGAGCTGGACAAATCCCTGATCGAAGGGCTCAACGATCCGCTCGTGCACATCCTGCGAAACTGCATCGATCACGGTATCGAAATGCCGTCGGAACGCATCGAACGCGGAAAACCCGCCACCGGTACGGTTCACATCGCCGCCGATCACGAGGGGGCCAACGTCGTGATCCGGGTCCGTGACGACGGCAAAGGCCTGGAC
>JBJKPT010000678.1:0-7978 GCA_046706045.1 Desulfobacterales bacterium | reverse complement strand
ACCCGGCGGACGATTTCCAGAAGGCTTGCGACCTTCGGCCGAGGCCGTTGGGTGCGCAGCCGGTCGAAGGCTTCCGGGGTGAGGTGCGCTTGCAGATGGGCGACCACGTCAAAGCGCTCCCACCAGCAATCGAAGATCTTAAAGCAGGCGGACCGGTCCGTTTCGCAGTGCATGCAGTAGTCGAAGCGAACCGGGCCTCCCAGTCGGGGACACCGGCGCTCAAAAGCGTCCGGGTTCATGGTCAACGGCTCCTCAGCGATGCCGGCACCGGATAGCCCTTGACCGTTTCCCGGGCCGCCGCCAGCTGTTCCTCGCTCATGGACGCATCGGTCAGTTCTCCGGCGAGGTATTTTTCATAGGCGCCCAGGTCCAGGAGGCCGTGGCCGCTGAAGCTTGCCACGATGACCTTTTCCTTTCCTTCCTCCTTGGCCTGCCGGGCCTCGGCGATCACCTGGGCCAGGGCATGGGTGGTTTCCGGTGCCGGGATGATCCCTTCGGTGCGGGCCCACATCACCCCGGCCGAAAGCGCCTCCGTCTGGGTTACGGCCTTGGGGGTGAAGACACCTTCGTGTGCGAGCTGGCTCACCGTCGGTGCCATGCCGTGGTAGCGAAGACCCCCGGCATGAATCGGCGGGGGAACGAAGTTGTGCCCGAGGCTGTACATCGGCATCAGCGGCGTGTACCCGGAATTGTCTCCATGATCGTAGACAAACGGGGCCCGGGTCAGGGTGGGGCAGGCGGCCGGTTCCACGGGGTAGATCTCGATCGCCTTCCCATCCAGCTTGTCCAGGACAAAAGGAAACGCGAGACCGGCGAAATTGCTTCCCCCGCCCGCACATCCGATGATGATGTCGGGGTATTCGTTCACCATCGCCAATTGTTTTTTCGCCTCCAGGCCGATGATCGTCTGGTGCAGGAGCACATGGTTTAAGACGCTGCCCAGGGAGTAGCGGGTTTTTCCCGTGGGATCGCTCACGGCGGCCTCCACGGCCTCGCTGATCGCAATCCCGAGGCTTCCCGGCGTGTCCGGGAATTTTTCGAGCACTTCGCGGCCGGCCCGGGTTTCGGGGCTGGGGCTCGGAATGCACTGCCCCCCCCAGGTCTCCATCATCGATTTGCGGTAGGGTTTCTGGTCGAAACTGACCCGTACCATGAAGACCTTGCAGGTGATGCCGAACTGGGCGCAGGCAAAGCTCAACGCGCTGCCCCACTGGCCGGCGCCGGTTTCGGTGGTCAGCCGTTCGATGCCGAAGATCTTGTTGTAATAGGCCTGGGGCACGGCGGTGTTCGGCTTGTGGCTGCCGGGAGGGCTGACGCCTTCGTTTTTATAGTAAATGCGAGCCGGGGTCTTAAGTGCCCGCTCCAGGGCCGTGGCCCGGACCAGGGGCGAGGGCCTCCAGATCCGCAGGACATCGAGCACCGGTTCGGGGATATCGATCCAGCGCTGGGTGCTCACCTCCTGCTCGATGAGGTTCATGGGAAAGACCGGGGCCAGGGCTTCGGGGCTGACCGGCCGGCCGTCGGGTCCCAGCGGTGGGTTCATCTTGATGTCGGCGAGAATGTTGTACCATTGCCGCGGCATTTCTTCGGCTGGCAGCAAAATGTTTTTTACCGTCATGGCGTTCTCCTTTTCCGTGTCCATCCACCATTCGTGGATGGGTGCTTTTTCGGCATCCGCCGAAGGATCGAAAACCGGAATTAAAGATAAAAAAACCCGTCGCATCGGGTTGCGGCGGGTTTTGGATCGTGTTCGGCGCCAATCATCGGATTACCGGCGGCACGCGTCCACCCCCCGGTGGAACCACCACCAAAATCCGTCAAACAAGATGGCCATGTGCAGTTTTTTGGTCAACATGGGCTTTTCCGTAATATAGCCGGACGCTCAAGGTCAAGAATAAAACGGGTTCGTCCGCAAACAGCCGAAGTTCGTCCAACCAATTCATTTCACCGGACAAAATCGTGTTCCGGTTTCTTTTCCGGGGCATGGTTCGGGAGTCGCGCCCGACTCCGCGTTGCTTGAACATGGCGGGCTTTTCTGTTAGGGCACGTTCATTTTATCCGAAACCGATGCTGCGAGGTGTTGTATGCGATTTTCCCATGCCATTGTCCGCACCCCGGGCGATTCCTTTGCCCAGGGGTTGACGGGCGCCGACCTCGGCCTTCCGGAATTGGAACGGGCCAGGGCCCAGCACCGGGCCTACATTGCGGCCCTTATCAAATGCGGCCTCGACGTCACCGTGCTGGCAGCCGAGGAACGGTTTCCCGATGCCACCTTTGTCGAGGACGTCGCCGTGGTGACCGATCGGGTCGCCGTGGTGACCAATCCCGGTGCCCCCTCGCGAAACGGAGAAGCCGATCTCATCCGGAGCGCACTCGAAGGCCGTTTTCCCGCCGTGGAACGGATCACGGCCCCCGGAACCCTTGACGGTGGGGACGTGATGCAGGTGGATACCCATTTTTTCATCGGCCTTTCGGCCCGGACCAATGCGGAAGGCGCGGCCCAGCTATCGCGAATTCTTTCCGTCCACGGGTTCACGGCCGAGACCGTGCCGTTGAAATCGCTTTTGCACCTGAAGACCGGTGTGGCCTACCTTGGCGGCAGCACGCTCCTTGCCGCCGGCGAACTGGTCGATCATCCAGCCTTTGCCGGCTACCGCGTGGTTTCTGTCCCGGCCGGCGAAACCTATGCCGCCAACTGCCTTTGCATCAACGAGCGGATCCTGGTGGCCGACGGGTTTGACGCCACCCATCGGATGCTGACCGCCATGGGATACGAATTCATCCCCCTGGCCATGTCGGAATTTCAGAAAATGGATGGAGGTCTTTCCTGTCTGTCATTGCGCTTTTGATGCCTTTGCGGGAAGATGAAGCCTCAACCATTGCGTGCCGGAAAAGGGTCTTTCATGCAAAACCAATTCATCGAACTGACCAAAGCCCTCATCGCCTTTCCCTCGACCGCCTCCCGGCCGGAGGAGATCGACCGATGCGCGGATTTTATCGCCGGGCGCTTGATCCGAAATCGTATCGACTTTCAACGGATCGAGAAGAACGGCGTGCCGTCGATTCTCGTCCTGCCCCGGGAGGGATTCGCCCCCCTGATGCTCATCACCCACATCGACGTCGTCGATGCCCCGGAAGCGCTATTTACGCCGGCGGAAAGGGACGGGCGCATTTATGGCCGCGGAAGCGTTGACGACAAATACGCGGCGGCACTTTCCATCGTGCTCCTGGAAGCGCACCTCGAACGGCTGCGACAGGCAGGCCGCGATCAGCGCGACCTTTCTTTCGGCATCCTCATCACCGGCGACGAGGAAGCGGGTGGCGAAAACGGTGCGCGGCATGCATTGCAGCATTTTCGTACGGATTTCGGCCTGGCTCTGGACGGTGGTCGGCCCGACACCATCGTCGTCAAGGAAAAAGGCCTTTTGCGGCTTAAGCTGATCGCCCGTGGCCGTTCGGCCCACGGCGCCCGGCCGTGGCTCGGGGAAAATGCCATCGAGAAGCTTTTTACGGACTACCGACGGTTGCAGTCCCTTTTTCCCGACACGGATCCCGGCCACTGGCAGCGCACCATGAATCTCAGCGCCATCCATGGAGGGGAGAGCTCCAACCAGGTGCCGGACCGGGCCGAAGCGACCCTCGACATCCGCTTTACCGAAAACGACGATCCCGATGTCTTGGTCTCCCGGATGCGGGAAGCCATCGACGCCGACCTGGTGATCATGGAACGGGGCGCACCGTTTTTGGGAGGGCAAAGCCCCTACCTCGACCTTCTTCTCGAGGTGGCCGAGGACGCGACGACCGGGGCCGAACACGGGGCCAGCGATGCCCGGTACCTTTCCGAATCCGGTACCCCCGGAGCGGTCTGGGGCGCGGATGGCGAGTACAGCCAACACGCTCAGGACGAACACGTGGTGCTGAAAAGCGCGTTTCGACTTTACGACCAGCTCGATAGACTGCTTCGGCGCATTCCACCGGAAGGGCTCCTGGACCGGTGACCCCATAAATCCAACCCAAGGGCGGTGACCATGAAGTCGTTGCGCTGGATTCCGGTATTTTTTTTCGTGGCGTGTTTTATTCTTTTCGGTTCCGGAGCGGTTTGGGCCCAGGGGTTCGCCTTGATGAGCCCCCAACTTGAAGAGGGCGCGCGGATGCCCATGGCCCAGGTCTACTCCGAACACGGATGCGGGGGCGAAAACATCTCACCGGCCCTCATGTGGCAAAATCCGCCGGCCCAGACCAAAAGCTTTGCCGTCACCCTTTTCGATCCGGATGCCCGTCACGGCAGCGGCTGGTGGCATTGGCTGATTTTCAACCTCGACCCCTCGGCCCGGGGCTTGCCCGCAAACAGCGGAAACCCGGACACGGCCCTTGCCCCGCTGGGCACGGTGCAGAGTGTCACCGACTTCGGCACCCCGGGTTACAGCGGACCCTGCCCGCCGGCCGGAGACCGCGCCCACCGGTACATTTTCACGGTTTATGCCCTGGACGCCCCCCGGCTGGATCTCGATGCCTCGGCCTTGCCGGCAACGGTGAATGCGTCGATCCGTCAGCACGCGATCGGCCATGCCCGGCTGACCGTGATCTTTTCACGCTGACAAACGGCGGTTCCACCAATCAAAAAAAGTTTTCTTGCGCATTTTACCCCTCGTTTCCACGCGCACGCTTCCGGTGTTGTGCCGGCCCAACCCGCATCCCCATCATCCTTCTTGCCTCGACGATGGGTGCATGCTATGAACTGAAAACGCATCTGTCTAAAATGACAGCCAATCCCAAAATCAGGACACACGCATCACGTTGTCACCAGTACCGCACAGGAGCAAAATCCATGACTTCCAAAACCAAGCAGAAAAAAACGATTCAAAAGCGAAAAAAGCATGCCCACAAGGCCAACCTCAAAACGGATCTGAAACGGATGGCCAAAAACCACGAGGTCATCTTTCCGGCTGCGGAAACGCCCCAATAACAAAAGCGGCGTTTTCGAATTTCCGATAAGGCATGCCCTGCCCGCCGAGGGAGCAGAGGACGGCTGTAGGCCGCCGGAAGTTCCCCCGGCCACCAAACGAATCGATCCGAAAAAAAGTCTTTCCCCCTCCGGTCCGCCCCGATGTTCGCCCTGCAAACAAGGGGACGGGAACCTTTATTCTTCCCGTCGGCATTCGATGTCCGACACCCACCGTGTGAACATGCAGGATGGTAATGGATTATATCCTGTCTGGTAGACCCTATCTACGCGATCAAGCGGTCCGGGCACAGGACGTTGTGGATATCGATCAATTCCCGGTAGCAGACCCCGGCCATTTCCTTGGGGTTTTGATCGGAGAAGTGAAAGGCGGCTTTCATATCCTTGAATTTTGCTTCATACCGGCGCACCATGGCCACCTGCGCGCAGATCGCATCAATGCGTTTCGTATCCACAATCTCGGCAATATCGCGGATATTGCCCTGCCAGAAGGTCAACGGAACCGAAAAGGCCTCGACTTCGCCCAGAAAAAGCAGGCGGCCGTTAACATCGACCAGCCGGCCCTCCTCTTTTCCTGCCCGTTCTGCCGAAACATCCCGCGACAGCCAGACCATCTTCTGATGGATCTGCTCCGCGGCCTGAATGAGTTCCTGCCGCACGGCATTGGCAAACCGTTTTCCCCGGGTCCTTGACTTGATCAGGCCGGCAATGGTCGGCAAAAGAAATCCGATGAGGGTCCCTGCCAGGGCCGAAAACACATTTCCCATATCCTTCCTCCAGGGGGCGGTTTCGTTTCAGAGATTCCGAAAAGATGATCGGGCTCAACAGACGAATCCCATCTCCTCACAAGTAAGATGGAATCGAAAAAAGTCATCCTCTGCGGCCCTCGGTTCGGATGCAACAAGTTGGCATACAATCGGATCTGCGGTTTATAGAAACCAGAAAACACGTCACTCGGAGGGGGCGCTATGACACACCCTACGAGATATACGACCAACCCGCACCGGCAATCGCGCCGGGCGCCTTGTTTTGTTCGATGCGGTTGGAAGCGTTTTATCGAACGAAAAGACCGGTAGACATTCGAGCCCTCATACCACACGTCCGGCTAAGACGCGTCAAGAATGAAGGCCTTGATATCATTATTTATGGAGGGATATCCGTGAATGAAGAAAACTTATGCCCAACTTGTAACAGCAGGAAGATAATAAATGAACCGCCCCATCGGAAGGCGACATCACCGGTCGAGGGTAATCCCAATTGCTATTGGGTGGACTGTCCAGATTCCTCTTGAGCGGCCTTGGTTGCGGCATCCTTGATCTTGTTGATGGTTTTCGTCGCGAGTGCGGCCGCTTGTTTTGCCCGGTCGATGCGTTCTACGTTCGTGGTGCCGGTCTTGTCTTTCGTGTTCATGTCTTTGACCACCAGAATGCCGATGATCAGTGCGACAAGCAGCATGACGGCAAGCATTGTGCCTCGCATGTGAATCCTCCCATATCCATTTTAAATGGAGTAAAAAAATGAATTGCTCCGTAATAATATCTACCATTGAGGGGCATAGAATTTTTGTCAAGAATATTTCATCCGGCGCATCAAGGGCGGGTGGTTCGTGACCGGCATGACGTTCTGTGGCCTTTTTGCGTGGCCGCCCCGAGAATCAGAACAGGTCCGCGGCTTCGATGGTGACGTAAGTGTTCTGGCAGGCGGGTCCTCTGGCGATGGAGAAGGTATGGCGGCTCATGTTGATGATCACCGAGGCATTGGTTTGAGAATCCACTGCCGGGTCAAGCGTCCCGCACGGATGCGAGCAGATGGCGGTGGGCAGATCCACATGGTCCCGCAACAGGGATTTGATCCATTTCTGGGAAACCGGCGGTTTTTCGGATTCGGCGATCTGGGCGGCGCGATAGCCCCGCACGATGGTGTCCGGCCACACCTGGGGCATGAGGTCGATCTTTGCCGGATCCGGTCCCTGCAGGTGGTTGGTGTGGGTGATAACGCCATTCCGTGGGTAGATGATGTTGAAGGACTCGGGAAAGGCCTCGATGCAGATGGCACCGTCACTGAAACCGATCAGGTAGTTACCTGCCGAAGCCCGTTTCGAGCGGGTGACGGCCCCGATGGCCTGGGCCATGGTCGAGGCGTTGAGGATGCCGCGCAAGATGACGTGATAGGGGACCCCCACCCCCCATCCGCGGGTGAGCAGAGCATTGGTGCACAGGCCGATGCCGGAGGAATTGATACCGATCTTCGCCACGAGGCCGGCCTCTGCAAACAGAAAAAGAGTCGGCCGGGGTGGCTGGCGGATGGTGAGCAGCACGCAGTTATCCTGGGTCCGGCAGTACCAGTCCCAATTCTGGGCGATAAACCGGTCGCCCGCGGTGCCAGCGTCGGCGTTGGCGGCGAGCGATGTGCAGCAGGGCCGAATCGCTTCCGGCGAGGACGTCAGCAGAAACAACAGTTCGCTGCGGAGGTTCAGGGCCAGGATTTCTTCGAGCGGGACGCCGGCGCCCTCGGAAATCCCGCGGATTTCCGTCATGATGTCCAGGTCGAACGCTTCGATGGGTGCCACGAAATCGGCGGTTTTCTCAAGCGCCAGATCCCATTCCAGCCGGCCCTCCGTTTTGAAGATATACCGGTAGAAATCGATATTCGCCCGGATCTGCTCCCGGCAGGCCGTGCCGTAAAGAACACCCCGCTGGCGGGACTCGCCTTCGAGAACGATGTGGGGAAAAGGCGGTTGGCTCATGAAACGTCCCTTTCTTTTGGTCGACTACACCAGATGGCAGGCGACCCGATGCCCCTCGGCGATGACTCTCAGATGGGGCCGCTGCTGCCGGCAGATCCCTTCGGCCATGAAGCAGCGGGTGTGGAACCGGCACCCCGGCGGGGGCGCGATCGGGCTGGGGATCTCGCCGGAAAGCACGATCCGTTCCGCGGGCGCCTCGCCCAGCATCGGCACGGCGGACAGGAGGCTGCGGGTGTAGGGGTGAAGCGGCTCGCGGAACAGATCCACCG
>JBJKPT010000677.1:0-4213 GCA_046706045.1 Desulfobacterales bacterium | reverse complement strand
TTTTTTATGTCGGAGGTTTTTTGACCATGAGCGAAGAAATCAAAGCCAACAAGACCATGAATTTGAAGGGCTTGCCCTGTCCGATGCCGGTGGTGAAGATCAGCAAGGGAATCAAGGAAATCGCCGTCGGCGAGGTGATCGAAGCGGTGACCACCGACCCGGGCTCCCTCGCCGATTTCCCGGCCTGGGCTCGTACCAGCGGAAACGAAATCGTCAAGACCGAGCAAGCGGCCGACGCCATCCATTTCTTCATCCGGCGCTCGGCCTGATGGGCCTTCCGTCCGTAAAGCCGGTACCGCTTTTGAGCATCGTATTTACGGATTGCCCCCGGCGTCCCTGAGACGGGCGCCGCGCGGATGGCGCCCGTCCCGTTTCGCGAAAGGACATTCACTTGCAAACCGTATACTACTTCGTGCTGATTCCGATGGTCTACGTTGCCGTCGGTGTTTTTGTCATCGGAACCGGGGCCCGACTGATCGCGCTCTATCACGCCCCGCCGAATCCGACCACCCTTGTGATCCATCCGGTAAAAAAGCCTGCCTGGTTCTGGGCCGTGATCGACACGTTCACCTTTCCTACGGTGCGCCGGCACAAGCCGTTTTTGTGGATTGCGCTGATCGTCTTTCACGTTTCTCTGCTGCTGCTGCTGATCGGACACGTGGAGCTCTTCGGGCCGATCGCGGCCCTCGGGTTCATCCCCCACAGCGTCTTCATCGGCGGGGGATGGCTCGGGGTGATCCTCTCCGTCACGGTGCTCTTTTTCCTGTTCCGCCGGTTTCACTCCCCGGTAAAGGAGCTTTCCGTCGCCGAAGACTACCTGCTGCTGATCCTGCTCTTCCTTGCCATCGTCTTCGGCAGTCAGATGAACTGGGCCCGAACCTGGATGGGCTACGACTCCATCTCCCTCGGCGACTACCGGACGTACCTGATGGGCCTTCTCCATTTTCGGCCGGTCCTGCCCGGGGCAATCGAAGGCGCGGGCCACGGATTCATGCTGGTGCTGCACGTCTTCTTTGCCAATCTGGTCTTGATCTTCTTTCCCTTCAGCCAGTTGATGCATTCGATCCTTGCGCTGCCGGCAAACAAACTTCGAAGGGGTGGAAGCCATGGATGAAAAAACCAAACACGACCTGTTGACGCTGTTTCAAAGCAAACTGAACCGTGCAATGCGCTACTATCTGGAAACCTGCACCCGGTGCGGCGTCTGTGTGGAGGCCTGCCATGTCTATGCATCCACGGGAAAAGTCCAGCACGTGGCGGCGTACCGGCACGAAATCGTGCGGCGCCTCTACAAAAAATACTTCAAGGCCCGGGGCCGCATCTGGCCTTCGGTAGGGGAGGCCCGGGAACTCACCGAGATGGCCATCGAAGACCTTTACGAGGCCGCCTACTCGTGTACGGGGTGCCGGCGCTGCATGGTCTATTGCCCCTTCGGCATCGACACCCAGATGCTCATGTCCATCGCAAAGCTTTTGCTCATCGGGGCTCATGCCGAACCGGAAACGCTCACCATGCTCGCGGACATGTCCGTCGAAAAGGGAAAATCCCTGGATCTTTTCAAGGAAAGCTACCTTGATGGCATCCGGAAGCTCGAAGCCGAGGTGGTCCGGACCTGGCGCACCGAGGCCGGGCAGACGCCGATTCCCGTCGATGTGAAGGGCGCGGATCTCCTCTACGTGACCCTTGCCGGGGCCCACTCCATCGTACCGGCCGCCGCGATATTCAATGCGGCCGGAGAAAACTGGACCCTGAGTTTCTTCGAAGCCGTCAATTTCGGGGCCTTCGTGGGAGATCCTCTGCGGACCCGGACGATTTTGGACCGGATCATCAACGAGGCCCGGCGGCTTGAGGTAAAAGAGGTCTGCATCTGCGAATGCGGCACGGCCTTTCGGGTGATGAAGCAACTTTCCGGCAATCAGCCCTTTACCGTTTCCGCCATCACCGAAGTGCACGCCCGCTACCTTCGCGAGGGACGCATCAAGGTTAAGAAGATCGACGACGCCGTCACCTACCACGACCCCTGTCAGCTCGCCCGTAACGGCGGCGTGATCGATCCCCCCCGCGAGATCCTGGGCCACCTGACCCGCGATTTCCGCGAAATGAGCCCCGAACCCCGGTACAACTGGTGTTGCGGCGGAGGCGGAGGCCTCGTGGCATTGGGCGATGAGACGCTTGATTTTCGCATGAAGTCCTCCCGGGTCAAAGCCGATCAGATCCGAAAGACCGGTGCCGGCATTCTGACGACGGCCTGCGAAAACTGCCATACCCAACTGGATAACCTCAATACCCACTACGGGCTCGGGGTCGACGTCCGGTTCTTGTCGGCCATGGTCGCCGAGGCGCTGGTCTAAGTGGTCCTGGGCATCCATACGGTGACGCACCGAGATGGTCGAGGCGCCTGGGTCGCAAGGCGCGAGAAACGAGAATACCAGGCGTATGTGAGCGCCGGGCAACGCTGCGGCCCTGGATGAATCGGCCATCGAATGCCATTGCCATGATGCCCATGACCACGAAGCCCCAAAGCAGGAAAGGACGGGACCGCATCGATCGCAGGACTCCGACGAACACGTTTCAGCCCCCCAAAAAACCGCGCGTTCCGCCGGCGCGGACCGCCGCCGGCAAACGGGCAACCCCTTCGGTTGCCCGTTTTTGGTTTGTAATTTCCGGCAAATCATCGCAAAATAACCGGACAAGGGGTGCTGTATCATTTTAAAAGGAGCCTACGGCATGTCGATCATCACGATTTCCCGAGGGTCTTTCAGCAAGGGCAAGGAAGTCGCCGAGAAGGTCGCCCAAAAGCTCGGCTACGCCAGCGTTTCGAGAGAAGTCATCATCGAAGCTTCCGAAGAATTCAATGTCTCCGAAGTCAAACTCGACCGGGCGATTCACGAGGCCCCCTCGATTTTCGAGCGATTCTCCTACGGCAAGGAGCGCTACCTTGCCTATATTGCTTCCGAACTGTTGAACCACTTTCAGAAGGACAATGTCGTCTACCACGGGCTGGCCGGCCATTTTTTCGTCAAAAACATCTCCCACGTCCTCAAAGTGCGCATCCTCGCGGAGATGGAGGACCGGATCCGGACGGAAATGGCCATTCGGAGGCTGTCCTGGAACGAGGCCCTGGAGACCATCGAAAAAGACGACCGGCATCGGCGGGAATGGAGCCTTCGGCTCTACGGGGTCGACACGTGGAACCCGGGCCTCTACGACCTGGTCATCCGCATCCGGAAACTCACCGTGGACGACGCGGTGGACCTCATCTGCGAGACGGCCCGCAAAAGCGTGTTCCTGGCCACCCCGGAATCCCGCAGCGCCCTGGACGACCTCGCCCTCGCCGCCCGGGTCAAGGCCGCCGTGGTCAAATCCTACCCTAACTGCTCGGTGACCGCGGCGTCGGGCGCCGTCACGATCCTGGCCCGTACCTCGGTGAACGTCGACGGGGACATCTCCGGAAAACTCACACGACTCACCGAAAACCTCCCCGGGGTCCGGTCCGTCGAGGTCAGGGTGATGCCGAAGGCGATGGTGGACTGAATCGGGGCGGCACCGTAAAAAGTCCCCGAACCGCCATGCCGGTCCCGGCTCGGGTCTGGCATGACGGGAAATGGTATCGATAAGGGCCTTGGGTCCGGGCGAGGGCATCGTCCCGGTCAAGCTCGAAATCGGTGCGCAAATTTCCCCGGAACTTCCGCAAGCGATCCCGAGCGGCCCCAGGTCCCGGCTCTTTTCTTACCCGAAAGACACGTTCATCGTCGATTACCGCCCCCATCTCGCCGCCTTCGGACAACGCCATCGCCTCGACCACCGCTGCCGGCAACCGAGGGCCGGGCTGTTTCCCCTTTTCCCAACCTAAGTGGTCATGGGCATCATGACCATGGCATTCGATGGCCGATTCATCCAGGGCCGCAGCGTTGCCCGGCGCTCAAATACGCCTGGTATTCTCGCTTCTCGCGCCTTGCGACCCAGGCGCCTCGACCATCTCCGTGCGTCACCGTATGGATGCCCAGGACCACTAAGTGCGCCGTCCCTCCAGGATATACGGCCACCGTCCGTCCATCGAGACCGACACGTCGCGGTGTCCGCTCCCCCCTCCTGATCGATCGCACCATTGTTGCTAAAGCGTTTTTCCTGCAGATCGGAAAACCGCCCCGGCAGAAGGCGTGGCGTCGGCGCGCCATTTTGTTCTTAACCCCTTGGTTTGCTTTTCCAAAGG
>JBJKPT010000676.1:0-2683 GCA_046706045.1 Desulfobacterales bacterium | reverse complement strand
GAGCACGATGCCGGCGAGGATCTCGGCGTTTTGCACCACCAGGGTGCCTTCCATGGTCACCGGGGCGGTGGCGCCGGCGATGGCAAGGGAGGAGATGAGCTGCGGCATGCCGGCCCGGGCGTATTCCATGATCGCCCCCAGCATGCGATCGTCGTAGCCCAGGGGCGTCCGGGAGCAGAGGATGCTGATCATGGGCGGCCGGTCGGCCAATCGGGCTTCGTCGCACCCGAAGGCGATGGCCGCCATGTCGATGCTTTCCCGGGCGGCCGCGGCTCCGATGGCGCCCCCCATGAAGGGCTTGTCCGAGTAGCGCAGGGAGGCGAGGAGCATCTCGGCGTTTCGCCGCTCGCGGGGGATGTCGTTGGGTTCGGCCATCGTCCCGCCGGTGATGTCGAGGCTGCGGCTCGCATGGCCGAGCTTCACGAAACGGACGTAATCGTCCAGGGTGGATTCCCTGCGCCCGCGATCCAGATCGGTGACAAAGGGCGGTCCGTAGCAGGGGATGAAAGCGATGTGTTCCCCGCCGACGATCACGTTTTTTTCGGGATTCCGGGCGTGGAGGGTGAATTGCGACGGGGCTTTTTCAACCTGCGTTTCCACCAGTTTTGGCGGGAAAAACACCCGGTGGCCGTCCACCCGGCATCCGGCTTTTTTCAACATCTCAAGGGCCGGCGCATAGGAAAAATCGACCCCCACGGTCTCCAGCACACGCAGGGTGGCTTTGTGGATTTTTTCGACCTGATCCTCGGTGAAATACTCGAACCGCTGCATCGGCAACCTCCTCTGTGGATGGTGAGACCGGCAACCCCCTTCAATCCGATTCGTGCCGTCCCCGCATAAACGCTCCCGGCGGGGTTGCCAGCCCTTCTTCGAAGCGGCTCAAGCGCAGGGGGTTTTCTTCGGGTTTCATCTTTCCGGTGATCAGGTCGCAGGTCCAGCGGCCGGCAGCCGCCGACAGCATCACTCCCGGCCAATAGGCGCAGTTGAGATAGAATCCGGCAACCCTTTTCACCGGTCCGATGAGCGGCTGATCGTCGGGCGAATGCACATACTGGCCGGCGTAGACCGACAGATCCTCCTGCTTCAAGTCCTCCATCACCTCGCGCCAGAAAGGGCTGAGGCGCGCGCACATCTCCAGGGTGAACGCCGGAAAATCCCAGTCGCCCTGAGGCTCTTCCAGGGGCGCGGTCTTCGGTTCATCGGGGTTGTGCCAGCCCAGCAGGGCCCCGCCGGTTTCCGGTCGCCAGTAGGATTCGTTGTCAATATCCATGATCAGGGGGGCCTCCGCGGGGATCCGGGGATCGGGGGCCACAAAGACCCTTTGGCGCCGCATCTGATAGACGGGCAGATCGAGCCCCACCCACCGGGCCACCGTTACGGCAAAGGGCCCCGCGGCGTTGACCACCACCCGGGTCGCGATCTTTCCCCGTTCGGTGAACACCCCGCAGACCCCTTTGGCATCCGTTTCGATGCCGGTGGCCCGGGTGCGGATGTAGAACCGGGCGTTTTCCGCGGCCCGGGCGAACCCCTGGGTCACCTCATGGGCGGAAAACCAGCCGTCCTTTGCCCGGAACGCCCCGGCCTTGACCTCCTTGGAAAGCCATGGCCAGCGCCGAAGGATCGCTTCCCCGGAAAGTAATTCGGAATCCGTGACCCCGACCCGGTGATACCCGTCGCCCACGGATTTCACCTCCGCCATCCCATCCGCTTCGGTGGTGAGAAAGAGGTAGCCGCCATGATGGAGCCCGATATCGTGGCCTTTCAAACCGGTCACCTCCGGGAAATGCTCCCATACCGAAATGGACTCCTTGGCCAGGGCCGCCATGGCCGGTTCGGTGAACTGGGCCCGGAAGGATTCGATGGAGGCCGTGGTGGTGAGGGTGGAAAGCCCGTCCCGCATTTCCACCAAAATGGTGGAAAGCCCGGCCCGGGAGAGCCAGAAGGCCGTGGCCACGCCGACGATCCCGCCGCCGATCACCACAGCGTCCGCGGTTTCGTGGCCAAAAGGATCCGGAGTCAAAATTCTGCGCATATCGATATCCTTGTTGCGTTGATTATGATGAAACCGATGTGAAAGATTTCTTTCACTGAGGCAATATCCCTTCGGTCGTCAGGGCATCGGCCACATCCCCAAGGCCCAATCCGATCAAGGTTTCCCGGGTGGGCCGGCCCTTTTTGTCCCATCCCCGGGCCTCGTAGTACCAGTCCAGGAGGCGATCCAGTTTTTCCCTGGAAAGGCAGTAGCCCTGGTTGGGGCCCGTGGGGACCGGTTCGGCGGAAAATCGCTCCGGCGGATAATCCCACCCGCGGCCGAACCCCTGGATTTCGCGCATGGAGATGGCCCGGGTCAGAGTCCAGATTCGTTCGGAGACCTTGAGCAGTTCGTCCCAGCGACACTTGCGGCCCGTGATGGCGTGAAACAAGGTTTCGTAGTGCTCCGGCTCAAAACCCAATTCCATGTACTGAAGCCGGCAAACCCCGAGCACGTCGAAAAGGGGGCGGGTGTGCTGGGAGTCGATGACGTAGTCGGCGCAGGCAGCCCGGATCTGAGCCGGAGGTTGCCGTTCCACCGTGCCGCCGCCGCTGACCAGGTCGTGGACGCTGGTCCAGGCCCCGGCCATGTCGTGTCCCAGGACCCAGGCCCGGGCGTGGTGAGCGCCGATGTCGGCGGTCATGTAGGCCA
>JBJKPT010000675.1:0-9532 GCA_046706045.1 Desulfobacterales bacterium | reverse complement strand
GTCGGGGTTGTCGATCTCCTTGTTCGCTTCGACCTCGTAGTAGTTCCGGTTTTTGAAATAGTTGCCCAAAAACGCATCGGTCAACCACTCCCGCCACCGCATGCCGAGGTAGTCCTGGACGTAGCCGTAGAAGGCCACGATGGGGATCCCGATAAGGAACCCGCAGAAATAGACGGCGACGAAAAGATAGGCCATGCTTTCGTTTTTTTTCACCAGGGCGTTGGTGAAGTAGTTTCCGATGTAGCTGAACGCGACGTTGATTCCGGTCACGGAGAAGGAGAGAAGAAGCACGACGGCCAGCAGTGCCCACGCCACTCGGCGGGTGCGCAGGTGGCGGCCGGCCATCGCGAAAACGATGACGGGAACGATCAGCGTCGCCGCGATGATCACCCAGCCCCTGGAATGGAAGGTGCGGGCCATCAGCGCCGGTAACCCGGCGGCGATTTTCGCGGTGAGGTTCGGCGCGAAATGACTTCCCGTCAGGGTGAATGCGGCAACGATCAAGAAGAGGATGCCGAAAAGAAAGACGAGCAGCAAGGCCATGAGCAGCAGCGTCATCCGGCCGCCGCCGCGAATGTTCGGGAAAAAATACGGCTGGGCAATGATGACAAAGCGTTTCCAGAGAGGACGTGGGGTCTCGTTCATCAATGCAATTTCCTTTCCGGGCCAGGTCACCCAAGGGGTTGCGGCAAGACATGACGCCAAAGGATCGCCCAGGATTCGGGTTTGTCAACCGAGCACATTGACCGGTGCATGTCGGGCAGAAGCGCCGGCCAAACGAGCATCTTCGGGACGCGAACCCGGTGCTCTCGGGCGTAACGGCGGTGACGCAGCGAGATGGCCCGTGCGCCGGGGCCGCAAGGCGCAAAAAGCGGTAATGCCGGGCGTGTTTGAGCGCCGGGCAACGCAGCCGGCCCTGGGTGGATCGGCCATCGCATGCCACTGCCATTACGCCCATGACCCCTTAGCATTGTTTGCGGATTTCGGAAACGCCGCAGGGAAGAAAAACGGCTCCGAAAATTATTTTCAGCGTCCTCTTTAAATTCCCGATTTCGCACTTAATCTTGATCGCCGAAATTTTCATTCCGAACCTGTTTTTATAAAAAATATTATGATTTCAATTAGATAAAAATATTGAGGGCGCGATCCCGTGGACCGGATCGCCAGGCGCCCGGAGCCGAAGGCAATGAAGATCATTGAGCGCATCATGGACGTGTACGCCCGGATGGACCGGGACGTGGCCCGGTTCCAACTGAAGACCGGGCTGCGTTGCGAGAACGGATGCGGCACGTGCTGCACGAGCACGGCGGTGCAAACCTCGGTGCTGGAAATGTTGCCGATGGCTCGCGAGATTTTTCGTGAGGGGGGGGCCGATGCCTGGCTGGCGCGCCTTGACGATCCCGCGCGGCCAGAATATTGTGTGTTGTACCGGAGCGAGCGGGCGCCGGAGGAACCGGGCCATTGCCGTTACTACCCCTGGCGGCCCACGGTGTGCCGGCTTTTCGGGTTTGCGACGGTGCATACCCGAAGCGGGATCCCGGCCTTGTCGGTCTGCCGGCTGGTGAAGCAGAGTGCTCCGGAGGCCGTGGCCGTGGCAATGGCGAGCGCATCCGATGCCCCATGTTTTTCCGATGCGGCCACGTGGGTCTACGGGCTCGACCCAGGGTACGGCAGCCGGCGGATGCCCATCAACGATGCCCTTCGCATGGCACTCATGCGGATCGGGCTTCAGATGCAGGCCGCCTACGGTGAGAGAATGGGAAACGATACCGCGGCCTGATGGATGCCCGTTTTCGGCGAATTCGAAAGATTCGTGCACGTTCGCGTGCACGCAAATCCAGTCCGCAGCCCTTTGGATTGAAATCGCATTTTGGTTTTTTCATCTTCAGGATTCATTTGAATCTTGAATCTTTTGTGTCCCGTCATGCCCGAAGCAAACACAAAAAACGTTCTCGTGGTGGAAGACGATCCCAAGACCGCTGCCCTGGTGGCGCTATACCTGGAGCGGGAAGGGTTTTCGCCGCGGATCGTGCGGGACGGTCCGGACGCCCTTGTCGCCGCCGAACGCGATGCCCCGGTTCTGGTCGTTCTGGATTTGATGCTGCCGCGGATGGACGGGTGGGAAGTCTGCCGCCGGCTGCGGCAGACCTCCAACGTGCCGGTGATCATGCTCACGGCCCGGGGAGAGGAGATCGACCGGGTGGCGGGTCTGACCCTGGGCGCCGACGACTACGTCGTCAAGCCCTTCAGCCCCCGGGAACTGGTGGCCCGGGTCCAGGCCGTGCTGCGGCGAAGCGACGGGGTCCGGCCCGATCCGGCCGTGGTGTTCACCCACGGCGACCTGGTTCTTGACACCCGTAAGCGCCGTCTCTTCCTTGAAGGGGCGCCGATCCCGTTGACCCCCCATGAATACAGCCTGCTGCATGCCCTCATGGCCCATCCCGGACGGGTGTTCACCCGCGACGAACTCCTCGCCCGCCTCTATCCCGGAAAATCGGCCGTGGTCATCGACCGGGTGGTGGATGTCCACATCGGAAAGCTCCGGCAGAAGATCGAAACCGATGCTTCCGCGCCCCGGCGCGTCCTGACGGTGCGCGGGGTGGGCTACCGGTTTGCCGATGCCGTGGAAGCGGCCCCATGAATGCCTCATCGCCCGACGATCCTGCCGGCGCTTCCTCCGGCGCCCCGCCGATCCGGAGCCGGCTGATCTGGAAGCTCCTGCTCATCCATCTGGCGGTGATCGGCTTTGTGATGCTCATCGTCTGGTTCTCCATCGACACCCTGGCGGCCGGTTACTTCGTCACCCTGATGCACCGCTACCACATCTCCCCGGAACCGGCCCATGCCATGTTCGTGGGGGCCGTCCACCGATATCTTCTCTGGACCTGTCTTGCCGCGGCGCTTTTGGCCGCGGGCTTGAGTTATCTCATGATGCGGCGGGTGCTTTTCCCCCTGACCCGGATGACCGCCATTGCCCGGCGCATCGCGGCCGGTGATTTTGCCGGCCGGGTGCCGGTACGGGCGCCTGACGAGGTGGGCCAACTCGCCACGGCCTTCAACCGCATGGCCGAGGGCCTGGAAACCATCGAGAATTTGCGCCGGCGGCTGATGATCGACATCGCCCACGAGCTGCGCACCCCGCTCACCAACATGCGCGGCTACCTGGAGGCCTTGAAGGACGGGGTGCTGGGACCGGATGTTGCGACCTTTACCATGCTTCACGAGGAGACCCTCCGGCTGGCCGATCTGGCCGAAAACGTCCTTCGACTGGCCCGGGCCGACGCGGCCCGCGGCCATCTGGCCCGGGTGGCGGTTGATCTTGCCGCGCTGGTGGACACCACCCGAACCGCGTTTGCGGCCCGGCTCGAAGACCGGGGGATCACGACCCACATGGATGTGGTACCGAATCTTCCCCCGGTCTTCGCCGATCCGGAACGCATCGCCCGGGTTCTGCGAAACCTCATGGACAACGCCGTACGCTATACCCCTTACGGCGGAACGCTCGCCATTCGCATCGCAAGGGACGGCGACCGGGTCCGGGTCGCCATGTCCAATCCCTGCACCGATCTTCGTCCCGAAGACGTGCCGTTCATTTTCGAACGCTTTTTCCGGGGCGAAAAATCCCGATCCCGGGAGCACGGCGGCGCCGGCATCGGCCTGGCCATTGTCAAGGAACTGGTCCTCGCCCATGACGGCCGCGTGGGTGCCGCAATCGAAGGGGACCGGGTGCGGATCTGGTTCGATCTGCCGGCATGTTCGGGCCCGCCCTGAATTCATTACCCAATCTTTACCGTTTCTTTATGCATCTGCCGACATGGCGTCTTACCTTGTCCCCGGTGAAGGCGGCCGGCCCGCCATCGTTGAATGCATTCGCGTCGTGAACGGCGCGTTGCCCGAACGGAAAGAACGGAGGCAGATCATGAAAACCATCATCATCGCGCTCGTGGCCTTTGGGGTGCTTTTTTGGGGTTGCCACCAAGAGGCCATGAGTAACCAAACCATGAGCAATCAGACCATGACCAATCAGACCATGAGCAAGGACCATATGGAGAAAATAGCGATGGAGCAGCCCAAGAAGACCGACTTCGCGGTTTTTGCCGGCGGCTGTTTCTGGTGCGTGACAGCGGATTTTGAGAAGGTGCCCGGGGTGATCACGGTGATTTCCGGTTACACCGGAGGCCATGTGGTCAATCCGACGTATGAAGAGGTGTCGGCCGGCGGAACCGGGGACGTGGAAGCCGTCAAGGTGATCTACGATCCGAATCGGGTGAGCTACGAAAAGCTCCTGGACTGGTTCTGGCGTCACGTGGACCCCACGGATCCGGACGGTCAGTTCGTGGACCGGGGTCCCGAATACCGGAGCGAGATCTTCTACGCCAATCCCACCCAGAAGCGTTTGGCCGAGGCTTCCAAAGCCTGGGTGGCCGCGCACGGTCCGTTCACCAAGCCGATCGTGACGAAAATCGTCGCCCTCGGGACATTCTATCCGGCCGAGGCGTATCATCAGGACTACTACAAGAAGTATCCGATCCGCTACCCCTGGTTCCGGGCGGGTTCGGGCCGGGATCAATTCCTGAAGAAAACCTGGGCGCACTTCGAGGGAAACATCGACCCGGAATCGGCCATGGCAAAGTCCACGGACATGGAAAAGACCGGTGAGGCGTCCGGGACGATGAAGACCGGGTCCACGGATATGGGAACAAGCGGGAAATCCTCCGGGATGATGAAGACCGGGTCCGACACCATGACGACCGGCGCACAAGCGTCCACGATGGGTGATTCGGGCACCATGGCCATGTGGACCGCGGCCATGGCTTCCGGGGAACAGGTGTATACCCGGCCCAGCAAGGCGGAGCTGAAAAAACGCCTTACCCCCATGGAATACGAGGTTACCCAGGAAGACGGTACGGAGCCGGCGTTTCACAATGCCTACTGGAATAACCATGCGCCCGGCATCTATGTGGACATCGTCAGCGGCGAGCCGCTGTTCAGCTCGACGGACAAATTCGATTCGGGCACCGGGTGGCCGAGCTTCACGAAGCCGCTGGTCCCGGGAAACATCGTGGAAAAAACCGACCGGACCCTGTGGATAACCCGCACCGAAGTGCGCAGCCGGCACGCCGGCAGCCACCTGGGACATGTCTTCAAGGACGGTCCGCCGCCCACGGGCCTTCGCTACTGCATCGACAGTGCGGCCCTGCGGTTTGTTCCGGCCGACAAGCTGGCCGCGGAAGGTTACGGCCAATTCGCCAAATTGTTCCATTGACCTGCTCCGGACGATCTTTTCGAAGCCTGCAGGGTTTTCGATAGGGAAGGGAGGATTTCGTCGGAATTCGGCGATGGGTGTGACGGGGAGGGGTGTGCGGCGCGGTATGCTTCGCACCCCTTTTGCGTTCAGGGCAATTTCGTTGTCGTTGTCGACCTTAAATTCACGACGTTGCGTTTAGGGCGCGGGCGGATCCGTTGGATCGACGACCTTGACGAAGATCAGCTTGTCGTCGCCGGGTCCGTAGAATTCCGCGACGCGCGCTTCGAGGTGGTACCCGGTGCGGTGGTAGAACCCGTGGGTCGGCCGGTAGAACGCCGTTCCCGAGGTCTCGATATAGATCCGACGGCCTCCCATGGCGGCAATGCGCTCCTCGGCGACGGTCATCAACCGCCGGCCCAGCCCGCTGCCCCGGCGGTCCTCCCGGACGGCGATCCAGTAGAGGTCGAAACTCCAGAGGGTGCAGGGGGTGGGACCGTAGCAGGTATAGCCCGCGCACGGGTCATCCGGGAAATCGGCGATGAGAAAGTGATACCCGCTCGCCGTCCCCTTGGCCAGGTATTCGTCCACGAGTTCCAGGCCGACGGCGATTTCATCGGGCCGGAAATAACCCGAAGACGTGAGAACGCGGCCCACCCGGTCTCGGTCTTCCGGGAACGGCCGCTCCCGGAAGATGGCCTCCATCGGCCGGCTCATGGGTGCCTCCGGTTCCGGGCGTCGGCCAGGATTCGGGCGACCGCCTCGGAAAAAGGAAGGCCGGCCCGGGCGAGTGCTGCCGCGAATCCCGCGTCCGGTGAGAGGCAGGGGTTGGTGTTGATTTCAAGAACCGTCGGCCGGTTTTCCGGGTCCACCCGAAAATCCACCCGGGCGTATCCGGCCAGTCCGAAGAGATCCCAGCACCGACGGCTCAAATCGATGAGGGCGTTGATAAGCTCCGCGTCCTCCGGTGGAAAATCGAATCGACGCGGGGTGTGGTGGAATTCATAGGTGCCTTTCATCCACTTGGCCCGGTATCCGACGATGGCCAGCCGGTCCCGGTATCCTTCGAAGACGATTTCGGCCGGCGGCAACACAAGGACCGTTTCCTTTCCGGCCAGAAGCCCCAGGTTGAATTCCCGCCCCTCGACGTAGCGTTCGGCAAAGCAATCGCCGCCCAGTCCGGCGGCGCGCTCCCGACAGATCGCGTGCAGGGCGGGCTCGGAATCGAGCGTGACCACGGCATCCTCGCCCAGGCCGATGGAGGCATGCTCCCAGACCGACTTCACGATGACCCGTTCCGGGAGGGCGAGTCCGCTGGCCCGGCGCCGGAGCGGATCGTACCAGTCCGGTGTGGGAATCCCGGCCGCGCGCATCCGCTCCTTGGCGAGCCGTTTGTTGGAGGTGGTAAAGATCGCATCCAGGGGGGCGCCGGTGTAGGCAAGGCCCAGGCATTCCAGCAGGGCCGGACCCGACGCGATCATCCGGCCCCACCCGTTCACCGATTCCACGAGATTGAAGACGACGTCCGGCCGGGAGCGCTCCAGGGCGGCCACGGCCGTTGTTGCGTCCAACCCCAGTCCGATGTCGACGACGGTATGCCCCAATTGGTGAAGCGCCTCCCGCAGGGCCTCGACCTGGGCCAGGGTGTCCATTTCGTCCGGTGCCGCGTCGGCGGCTACCGCGGCGTGAAAGAGTGCGACGATCACAAGCATTTCTCCGTTTACGGGAGCCTTGATGCAGCGCTTCCGGTCACATCCGTGATGATTCCCTCAAATACGAGGTTGATGCGCTGGCTCGCGCACGTCCTTAAACCCCGGGTCGACTATTCCACCGCCCCGGCGGACAGCGGCACCCGTTTTTCGGCTAGGGGGTAGCGGTAGACGTGATCCCGGTAGTTTCGAAGGACCAGGTCCCCATTTTCTTCACCGACCACGTAATTGGGAAGCAACGGGATTTTCCCGCCGCCGCCCGGGGCGTCGATGACGTAGTGGGGAACGGCGTATCCGCTGGTAAACCCGCGCAGGCCCCGGATGATCTCGAGCCCCCGGGCCACCGGGGTGCGGAAATGGCTGCTGCCCGTGATGGGATCGCATTGATAAAGATAATATGGCCGGACGCGGTTTCGCATCAACCCCTGCATCAGCGATTTCATGGTCTCCACCGAATCGTTCACCCCGGAAAGCAGCACGGTCTGGCTGCCCAGGGGAATGCCGGAATTGGCCAGCCGGCCGCACGCCAAGCCGGTCTCGGGGGTGAGCTCCCGGGGATGGGTGAAGTGGACGCTGATATAAAGAGGATGGTAGCGCCGCAGGACCCGGCACAGATTCGGGGTGATCCGCTGGGGCAGGACCACCGGGACCTTGGTGCCGATCCGGATCACTTCCACGTGGGGGATGCGCCGAAGCCGGTCCAGGAGCCAGTCCAGGGCCTCGTCCGGCAGGGTCAGCGGATCTCCCCCGGAGAGGAGGACGTCGCGTACCGCCGGGGTGCGGGCGATGTAATCGATGCCCATCTGCCAGCGGTCCCGATCGGCGCTCAGGGCGCTCCGGTCGCCGACGCCGCGGGATCGGGTGCAGAACCGGCAATAGACGGAGCAGTAGCCGGTGACGAGAAAGAGCACACGGTCGGGATATCGGTGGACCAGACCGGGGACCGGGCTGGTGGCGTCCTCCCCCAGGGGGTCATCGGCGTCGCCGGGCCCCGCCACCAACTCATCGGTGGTGGGAATAACGCAGCGCCGAAGGGGATCCAGGGCATCGCCCCGGTCCAGTTGGGCCGCGTAATACGGCGTGACGGCAAAAGGCAGGCGGGGTCCGTGTTCGGCCGCGGCGCCGCGTTCCGAGGCGGAAAGATCGAGCATGGTCTCCAGGGTGGCAAGCGCCGTGATCCGGTTTTGCAACTGCCAGCGCCAGTCGTTCCACTCGTTTGAGGTCGCGCGGGGAAAGAAACGGCGCCGGAATTTCTGGGACCTGGGGTTTGAGATGGGGCGCGGCAGGTCCGGTCGCGGGGCGGCCGGCTCGTGAAGGCGGTTGGCAAAGGCATTCTCCCCTAGGGTGGGAATCACCTTCAGGTAGGGGGCGTGACCCATAGAAAAGAAGGGGCCGGCGTGAGCCGGCTCCGGGTCGGGAGGCTCGGTTTCGGCTTCCGTGAGTTCCTGTGGCGTTTCCATGGATGGTGGGGTTCTCCTCTCGTAATGGTTAAACGCATTGCCGTGGATCGGAGCGTAAACGGCGGTTCCGGTCGCCGGCGGCGCCTCCTGACGCTCGCACACGACCGCGTGGCGTCCGCCTTGCGGGGCGGCCCTCATCAAGCGCCGTCGGTTTCGTTTCGACCACGATCGGCCAAGATTCCAAGGCCGGTTGGGGCCGGCAGGGCCCAAACCGGTTTCGACCGTCTTTATCGGCAGTCGATGGCTTCTCCAAAATGTATCGAGTGATCTTGAAATGCCGTGCGCGGACCGGTTCGATCCGCAAAAGGAAGAAGGACGCCGTGCCGGATCATTCAAGTACCCTTGATGAATGCAACTGTGTTCAAACGAATCGTTACACCTTCCGGCAAACCCTTTCCCGGGGTTGGGTTCAGCGTCCGGGCCAAGGGCATGCGATGGGCGTTGCCGCGGGCTGTTTTTCGCGTCATATACAACCACATCCGGCGGACATCAAGGGTAATTTCGCGGTTCCCCCAAAAAAAGAAGCCCTCCGGTTTCATCTTGATATTCAATTACTTCGACAGGTTATGATTGCAGCGGAAGGCTGCCGGCCCGGAATCGGGACTTTCCGCGGCCGATTCCGGCGTCAAGGCGTCCTCACGGTGACGGATGCGACCCGCTCCCCTTCGGAGATGGAGATGATCGCGCTGGTCTCACCCTTTTCCAGGTAGATCAAATGCTTCGTTGTTCTTCCGTCCCTCAATTTCATCTTGTAATGCACCGCCACTTTTCTGGAGTTGCCGTTATGCCAGCGCATGCCGTCCCAGTCTTTGCCCCCGAACTGGTTGACGTACTGGTATTGGACGCCGGAGCGACCGGAGAACCAGCCGCTGTACCGATCGGCGAAGACGACGGGGGCCGACGCCATCAGCGCGACCGCCACAAGGATGGAGAGGGTGACGGCTTTTGAATGCATGTTCAACGGCTTTTTCCCCCCAGGATCCCCGACCGATTCAGGAATCCGATCACCGTATCCCAGTAGGCCGGCTCGGGCGGTGGATCGTTGTGCCCCATTTTCATCAGCACGAGCTCGCTCTGCGGTGCCGCCGCGTGCAGACGTCTCGAATAATTTGCCGGAA
>JBJKPT010000674.1:0-1686 GCA_046706045.1 Desulfobacterales bacterium | reverse complement strand
TCCGGCGGCGAATAGATCGCCTCTGGACGGCGGGGTTGCGTTCATGCGCGACTCCTCAGGCACTCGGAAGAGGTGTCCGATCCCCCGAAGCGCGCCTTTTCGGGCCACTCGGACCGTAAGCGGGCCGTGGACGGGGATTTCATGGGCGAAATTCGAAGGCCCCGGAACAAGCGTCCGGCGAAATTCGAAAGAACGCCAAACGGCGCATGTTTCAAGCGGCCAAAATTTCAATCCACATGGGGTCTATCATAGAAAGTGCGACGAATGAGAGCAAGCGGTTAAAATGGCATTCGGCCCTGCGCCGCATCCGGCAACATCGCGGCACGCGTCCCGTTCGCGCCCGAAAATGCCGGAAGCGGCCTGGTCTGCGGTCGGCTCCTGGGCAGCGCCGGCCGCCGGACCCGGCGGTGCCCGCCGGTCGCGGCACATGGCATCGGCTTCCCCGGGCCGCGCGGCGATGGTGCTGTTGCGGCGGGGATAGGCCCTGTGTTAGTTTGAGCTTAAACCCGGCCGGGGCAGCCCTCAGGGGCCGGGGCCTCATCGCGATGCGTGCAAGGGGGTCGCCATGGCCTTTATCGACAATTTGCGGCAGAAGCTAGTGCTTGACCGGTTGACCGACCGGGTGGTGGCGACCATGGGCCCGCCGGACAGCGGCCGGCGGATTGACCGGAATCTCGCCCGGGAGCTCTTGACCGCCGCCGGCTACGAGCGCCTCGACCTCCGGGACCTCGAACTCTACCGGGTCCCCGAGCCGGGGGCGGCGCCGCTGATCGCGGTTCTCGACAACGACATGCCCCTTTACCGGTCCACGCCGGAAGACGTGGCCATGCGGAAAAGCCCGATCGTGAAGGAGATGGTGAAGATCCGAAACATCAAAAAGATCTTAAACGACACCGACATCCGGGTCAGCATGAAGGAAGAAACCCTCCGCCGGGCCCAGGCCGATGCCGTGGCCCGGCTGGACCTTTCCCATACCCCGGCGGATCTTGCCGAGATCGAAACCCTCGGCGCCGATTCCCTGAAAAACGGGTATGCGGACGGCGTCCGGGAGGCCTTGGCGCTCTTTTCCGATCTCACCGGCCTCCGGCCGGCACCGAAGCCCCTCCAATTCGCCCATCACGATGTCTTTGCAGGAGAGGCGCCACCGATCATGGCCCCGGTCGTGCTTTTTAATCTCGCTCAGAACTCCCTTTCCATGATCACCGCGCCCATTCGCATCGCCGACGGTGCCGACTTGGAACGCGTGCGCGCGGTCGTCGCCGGCACCGCCGAGCCGGATTTCCAAGGGGCCGCCGTCTTCGGCGAACTTCGCCGGAGGATTCCACCCGCCTGAACGGAAAGCGCATCTTTTGGCCCGGGCCTGCATTCTCGGGATTCTTCGATCCTCGACGTTGTAGGGGCGAATAATTATTCGCCCCTACGCCTGCGGTCGAAAAATCCCTGCGGCCTTGGCCTGAACCAAAATCCGCACTTTCCATTTATGGAGTGAGTATCTCTTCCCCGCGAGACCGTCCATTCGGTCCGCCGCGTCCGTGCCGTCCCCTTGGTCCATCCCCCTTGCGGCCGCGGCCTAAAGGGTCCGCGCGATCTCTTCGGCCTCGCTCAGCCCCAGCATCAGATTCCGCGGGCTTTTGGCATCCCCGATCACGTGAACGGCGAGATTCCGGTGTTTGAGCAGGTTCGCCG
>JBJKPT010000673.1:0-1436 GCA_046706045.1 Desulfobacterales bacterium | reverse complement strand
GGCCTCGACCGTGCGGGGGGATTTTCCCAGGGCGGTTACCTCCTCGGGACTCATTTCCATGGCTTCGGCAACCCGGCTCACCGCGCGATCGAAATCGTATCCCTTGGCCTTCCGATGGTATTTTTGTTCAAACCGCTCCTCCGCGGACTTCAGGACGGTCTCGACGAAGTCGTGATCGCCGAGAATGCGCTCGTCCCCCTTGATGCGGATACCGGCCCTTCGAAGCCCTTTGAGGGCCTCCCAGCCGCCGGAACTCCGCACCAACCCACCGCCGGTCAGATCGGGACGGCTCCCTTCGGAAACCCCCTTTTCGACAAACGCCCGGTACCGCTTCGGGGCCGTTCGTTTCCGGCCCGGGAACAGGCCGTAAACATAATCCACATTTTGCCAGGACCGGGTCGTGGCGTCCATGAGGGTCGCGTGGCCGCACCACGGGTACCGATCCAATTCATTCATGCCGTTCACGAGACCGGCCCGCAACGGGTTCAAGTGGATGTAGCGGACCAGTTCCTTGAGATACGGATCCTCCTGGCATAAGATCGATTTGTACCGATTCTGAAAAAGCTGCCCGTGCCGCTTGTATTTTTTGTTGAACCATCCCGCATATCCGGTGAGAAGCCGGTTCATGATGGTGGAAATCGGCACCGAGCCGGTTCTCAGCAGAAAATGCGCATGGTTGGGGAGAAGCGACCATGCAAAACAATCGGTATGCGTTTCCGGAATCAATTCATCCAGCCGATTTAAAAAATTTTCCCGATCGTAAACGGATCGGAAAATCTGCTTCCGCTCGATTCCCCGGATGATCACATGGTGAAGCGCACCCGGCGAATCTATTCTCGCTTTTCGTGGCATGCGCCCCACCTATCAAATCCGGTCCGGCGTGTAAAGCATGAAATCATAGACGTCCCCATTATGCCTCGTCAGGAAACGGTCTCCTTGAAGACCACGCCGTGCCTGGCCAGATCTTCCATCACGAATCGATAGCATCCCGGTTCCCGTCCGACAAACTCGGGCGGAGAGATGCCGATCCTCTTGTATCGGCCGCTGGCGACCAGGCGCACCGCGGCCGTGCAGGAGTAGCCGGTCGCGCGCGCCATCGAGGTCGTTCCCGTCGCCCGGTCGTAGCGATCCAGGAGTTCGTAGGTGTGCGTCTCGCGCCTGCCGCCCTTTTCGCCCTCCACCACGACGCGCATGACGGTCAAGTCCTCTTCGCCGTCGCCCAGCTGCCACACGGGGAAGAGCAGTTTGGCCGTGAGATCCATGGGGCGCACCTTGACCCCCTTCACGTCGACGGGCGTTTCGCTGAAGAACCCCATGTCCCGAAGCATCTTGACCTTTTCCACATGCCCGGGGTAGCGAAGGGTTTTCTCCCGTATGAAAGGCGCCTTGACGGTGGTCAGAAGCGTACGCAGGCCGTCCGTGTAGAAGGCTTCAAG
>JBJKPT010000672.1:0-3480 GCA_046706045.1 Desulfobacterales bacterium | reverse complement strand
CGACGATTACGACCTTTACTCCTGTGTCGACTGCGGGCTTTGCGGCTTTGTCTGCCCGTCGAAAATTCCGATCTTCCAGCACATTCGCCTGGCGCGGCACGAACTGGCGCGGATCCACCAAGCGGAGGCATTTCATGCTTGAAGAACCAAAACTCATCGTCTCCCATGCCCCGTTCTGGCACAACGGCGACTCCGTGCCCCGCCGGAACTTTTTCACCGTCATGGCCTCCCTGCCGGCAGTGATTTTCGGCGTCGTGATCTACGGCTTGCCCGCCGTGGCCGTGGTCTGCTTTTCCATCGCCATGGCCGTTTTCTGGGAACATCTGGCCAACCGGCTCCTGAAGCGCCGGGACACCGTGGGCGACGGCGATGCCGTGGTCATCGGCCTCATGCTCGCCATGCTGATGCCGGCCACAACCCCCTGGTGGATCGTCCTGGTCGGCACCTTCATCGCCGTCATCATCGGGAAAATGCTCTACGGCGGAATCGGCGCAAACCCTTTTCACCCCACGGCCCTGGCCATGGCCATTTTGATGATTTCGTGGAAAAACCACTTCGATTTCAATGAAGCCCTGCGAAATTACAATCTCGGTTTTCCCCTGATGGTCTACCCCCTGGACGCCCTCAAGCATGCCGGCACCAGCGCCGTGGCCCGGCTCGGCATCACCGACATGCTCCTCGGCCGGCAGATCGGCGGCATCGGGGCCACGTTCGGACTCGGTATCATCGCCGGTGGCATCTACCTCATGGCCCGGGGATACGCCCGATGGGAAATCACCGCGGCCTTTCTTGGCGGTGTGTTCGTGACCGCCCTGATCTTTCACACCGTCGATCCGGCGAAGTACGGAGGCCCTGCCATCCACCTGCTCTCGGGCTATACCCTCATCGGTGCCTTTTTCCTTCTAAACGAGCCGTCCTCCTCGCCGGTCAATCCACTACCCATGGTGATCTGCGGTGCGACGGGCGGAATCATGACGGTGCTGATGCGCACTATCGGGGCCCATATCGACGGCGTCATCCTTTCGATCCTGTTGGTCAACATGATCAATCCGCTGGTGGACAAAATCCGGCCGAACGCCCTCGGAAAGGTGGTTTGAGAAATGAATGAAACAACCAAAATGATTGTCGTCCTGACCCTTTTGAGCGTGATTTCCGGAGGGCTTCTCGGCGCATTGAACCACCATTTCAAGGACCGGATCGAAAACCAGGTCATGACGTTCGTCAAAGGACCGGCCATCCGGTCGATCATGGCCGGAAGCGAAAACGATGCCCTGAACACCCGCTTCAAAATGAAAGTCGGAAATACGGAAAAAACCTTTTTTGTCGGAGTCTACCACCACAAACCGTGTGTCGTGGCCTTCGAGGTCGAGGGCAACGGTTTCGCCGACAAACTGGGCCTGATGGTCAGCTTCGACGTCGGCAAGAACAAACTGCACGCCATCGACGTGACGACGCTGATGGACACACCCGGACTGGGGATGCGGGCCAAGACCGATCCCAAGTTCGCGGCCCAGTTCCGGGGGCTTCCCCTGACCAGCAAAATCAAAGTGACCACCGACGGCGGGGTGATCAACGCCTTGAGCGGGGCGACCATCACCTCCCGGGGGGTCTGCGCCGCCGCAACCCATGCGGTCCAGATCTATGAGAAACTGAAGCCTCGGATCATCAAAAAAATGAACGCCGTGGTCCACTAGGGAGAATCTCCAATGGCCAAGACACTCGTTCAGGAATTTACCAAAGGGCTGTGGAACGACATCCCGCCGTTTCGCCTGGTGCTGGGGCTCTGCCCGACCCTGGGAACCACCACGAGCATGGAAAGCGGTATCGGCATGGGACTCGCCACGGCCTTCGTGCTCGTCTGCTCGAACATTCTCGTGTCGATGCTTCGGAATGTCATCCCCGCAAAAGTCCGAATCGCCTGCTTCATCATCGTCATCGCCACCTTCGTGACCGTCGTGGAAATTCTGATGCAGGCGTATACCTACAGCCTCTACCAGCAGCTGGGCGTCTTCATTCCCCTCATCGTCGTCAATTGCATCCTGCTGGGGCGGGCCGAGGCGTTTGCCTCCAAGAACGGGGTTGGCCGTTCGGCCCTGGATGGCCTTGGCATCGGCATCGGCTACACCCTTTCCCTGGGAATTCTGGGCGGGCTGAGAGAGATCATCGGCGCCGGAACCCTGACTTTTTGGGGCGGAAAGCCGATCTTCAACCTTCTCCACACCTTTCCCCACTGGGAGCCGTTCCGGTTCGCCGTTCAGGCGCCCGGCGCCTTCATTTTCCTGGGCCTGATGCTTTGCGGCATGAACCTCGTGGGAAGCAAATAGGAGAACCCAATGGGAAACCTCATCGTCCTTGTCATCAGCACCATCTTCGTAAACAACATCCTGCTCGCGCAGTTTCTCGGAAATTGCCCGTTTCTCGGGACCTCCAAAAAAATGGAAACCGCCGTCGGAATGGCCATGGCCGTCATCTTCGTTCTCGTCATGGCCGGGGTGATCACCTGGATTGTCTACCACTACCTGCTCGTGCCGTTTCACATCGTGTATCTGGAGACCATCGCCTTCATCCTGGTCATCGCCTCGCTGGTGCAGTTCATCGAGATGTTCCTGAAAAAAAGTATCCCCGCCCTCTATGAGGGCCTCGGGATCTTCCTGCCCCTGATCACCACCAATTGCGCGGTCCTCGGGGCCTGCCTCATCAACATCAACAAGGAATTCACCTTCATCCAGGCCGCCGTGGCCTCCTTCGGCTTTGCCGCCGGTTTCGGCCTCGATCTCGTGATCTTTGCCGGCATCCGGGAACGGATCCTGCTCTCCCGTGTCCCCAAACCGCTCCGGGACACCTCGATCGCGCTGATCACCGCCGGGGTGCTTTCTTTGACATTCTATGCATTCCGGGGCATGGTGTGAACCGAGGCGACGCCACGGGTTGGCTCGGTTTCACCGCTCTATTCCGTCTGTTCGGCCTTTGCGGTTCCAACAAATGACAACTGACGCCGCGCCAGCGGCCGGTTCGGTATCTTTGGTATGTCCGGTTTTGATAAGCCGGTTAAGTGATCCCCGAAAGGAATGTGTAGATTTTGGACTGAGACAAGGCCGCAGGGATTTTTCGACCGCAGGCGTAGCTTGGGCTACGTCGAGGATCGAAAAATCCCGAGAACGCCGTATCGGGCCAAAAGATGCACTTTCCGTTCGGGGATGAAGGAGTTTTGAATGACCGCCCCCATCATCATCCTTTCGGCCATCGGATTGGTCTGCGCCATCGTGCTGAGCATCGCGGCCAAGATTTTCTACGTCTGGGAAGATCCGCGCATTGCAGAGGTCGAAGCGTCTCTGGCCGGCGCTAACTGCGGCGGCTGCGGTTTTGCCGGCTGTTCGGCGGCCGCCTTGGCCGTGGTGGAAGGTCGGGCGGCCCCGTCCGTGTGCATGGTCGCCGGCCCGGAATCGGCCGTCGAGATCGCCGGCGTGATGGGGGTGGATC
>JBJKPT010000671.1:0-2851 GCA_046706045.1 Desulfobacterales bacterium | reverse complement strand
CGCGCTGAGCACCATGGTGGCCGCCATTTCCTACCCCCTCTGGATGGCCCTGGGCGGCTGAAGGGGGCCACGGCCTTTGTGCCCGGGGGGGTCTGCGATTTCTTGCCGGTTTTTTTGCCGGACCGCTGCCGAACCGGGAAGGCCTCGCCGGATACGATGCTGCCGCCGGCCCGGCCCGTACCGGGCGATGATTGCTCAACAAGGAGACGCAAACGCCTCTGCCATGGGAGGAAAAAGAGCATGCCCACCGCGTTCGACCATGTGCTCGTGACCGGGGCCGCTGGTTTTATCGGGTTTCACCTCTGCCGGCGGCTTTTGGCCGACGGCTGCCGGGTGACCGGTGTCGACAACCTCAACGACTATTACGATCCGTCCCTGAAACGGGCGCGGCTAGAACGGCTCGCCCCCCATGAGCGCTTTTCCTTCATTCGTCTCGATGTGGCCGAGCGATCGGCGGTGGCGGACCTTTTCTCCGGCCGGTGTTTCGACGGGGTCGTGCACCTCGCGGCCCAGGCCGGGGTGCGCTACTCGCTGGAAAACCCCCACGCGTACGTGGACGCAAACCTCGTGGGATTTGTCAACATTCTGGAAGGCTGCCGGCATGCCGCCACCCGGCATCTGGTCTTTGCTTCCTCGAGCAGCGTTTACGGCGCCAATGCAACGATGCCGTTTTCGGTGCACCACAACGTGGATCACCCGGTTTCCCTTTACGCGGCGACCAAAAAGGCCAACGAACTGATGGCCCATACGTACAGCCACCTCTACGGCCTGCCCTGTACGGGATTGCGCTTTTTTACCGTTTACGGCCCCTGGGGCCGGCCCGACATGGCGCTGTTTCTTTTCACCGAGGCGATCTTAAACGACCGATCCATCCGGGTCTTCAACCACGGGCGCATGAAGCGGGATTTCACCTACATCGACGACATCGTGGAAGGCGTGGCCCGGGTGCTGGCCCACCTGCCCGAACCCGAGCCCCAATGGTCGGCCGACGCCCCGGATCCGGGCACCTCGTATGTGCCCTACCGGATATACAACATCGGCAACGACCGGCCCGTGATGCTTTCGACCTTCATCGAGACCCTGGAGACCGCTCTGGGGAAGACGGCCCGGAAGGAATATGTCGGCATGCAACCCGGCGATGTGCCGGCGACCCATGCCGATATCAAGGCCCTTGAGGAGGCCGTGGGGTTTCGGCCCCGCACTTCCCTTGAAGACGGCATCCGTGCTTTTGTCGACTGGTATCGCGATTATTATGGTCGCTGATCCCGGCCGAGATGCCTCAGGGCATGGGAAGATCGCGATGGATCGGATTCGCAACCCTCATGATGAAAGGGACGATTGTTCGTGAAGATCACGATTGTGGGAACAGGATACGTGGGACTGGTGACCGGGACCGGATTTGCCAATCTCGGAAACGATGTCATCGGCTTCGATATCGATGCCGAAAAGATCGACCGGCTCTCGCGCGGGGAGGCGATCATCTACGAACCGGGGCTCCAGGAGCTCTTCACCCGGAATTTAAACAGCGGTCGATTGCGGTTTACCACCGACGCCCAGGCGGCGGTGGAGGCCTCGGAATTGATTTTTCTATGCGTCGGCACCCCGCCCGGGACGGATGGCGCGGCGGATTTGAGCGCTGTCGACGCGGCGGCCGCATCCATTGGTCGGTTCATGAACGGCTACAAGGTGATCGTCGACAAGAGCACCGTCCCCGTGGGCACGGCGGACCGGGTGCGGGAGATCATCCGGCGGCATTTGTCCTCCCCCATCGATTTCGACGTGGTCTCCAACCCGGAATTTCTTCGGGAGGGGGCCGCGGTCAAAGATTTTGAAAACCCGGACCGGGTGATCATCGGAGTGGAAAGCGACCGGAGCCGGGAAATCATGGAGTCGCTCTACCGGTCGGTGGCACGGACCGGGCGCCCCATCGTCACCACCGGGGTCAGGACGGCGGAGCTGATCAAATACGCCGCCAATGCGATGCTCGCCACCCGGATCAGCTTCATGAACCAGTTGGCCCATCTTTGCGAAAAGACCGGGGCGGACATCCGGGAAGTGGCTCGGGGCATGGGGCTGGATTCGCGGATCGGATCCCGCTTTCTGCACGCCGGCCTCGGCTATGGGGGCAGCTGTTTTCCGAAGGACGTGAAGGCTCTCATCGGCACACTGAAGTCCTTCGGATGCCACGCCGATCTTTTCGAGGCCGTCGACCGGATCAACGAGGCCCAGAAGACCGTGGTGGTGGAAAAGCTCCGTGCGGTCCTCGATCCGGCGGGAAAGGCCGTCGCGGTCTGGGGGCTTGCCTTCAAGCCCAAAACCGACGACATCCGGCAGGCCCCGTCCCTGGAAGTGATCGCCGCCCTCAAAAAACACGGGGCCCGGGTGCATGCCTACGATCCGGTGGCGGTCGAAAGCGCCCGGGCCGTGCTCCCGGACGTGACCTATTTTGACAACCCCTACGAAACCATCCGTGACTGCGATGCCCTGATCGTCGTCACGGAATGGGACGAGTTCCGGAATCTGGACCTGCGGGCGATCAAGGTGCTCCTCGCCCGGCCCATCGTGATCGACGGCCGAAATATCTACGACCCCGAGGAGATGGCGCGGTTGGGGTTTCGGTATGTCGGCATCGGCCGGTAGGTGCCCGCCCGGAAACGGCGTCTTGACGCCCGGCGCTGCGTTCTCGCGGCATGGAAATCCTCGACGTAGAAGGGCTACGCCTGCGGTTTCCATCCCGCTGCGGCCTTGCTCCGAACGCCAATCCACCATTTCCAGGCGGGCACCCGGGGTGAAACGGAAACGGCGTCTTGACGCCCGGCGCTGCGTTCTCGCGGCATGGAAATCCTCGACG
>JBJKPT010000670.1:0-6331 GCA_046706045.1 Desulfobacterales bacterium | reverse complement strand
AAAATTCGGCAATCCGGCAGTACCGGGAATAATGGCCATGGCGGTTTTGACATTTCTCTTCAATATCCCAAACGCCGGCATTTTAGAGCCGGCATCGCTTTTCAGTGCCGCGCCGTTTGCCCTTTTTTATGGCGGAATCGTTGCAATGGTTTCCGGATTCTTGTGCCTTCGAACGGGCGATACGTTGCATGCCGTGGTATTGACGGGGTGGGGCGGCTTTTTTATGAGCGTCGGGTTTATGACCTATACGGTATTATGGGGGATCGTACCAAAACCCTTGGCCGGAGAAGCGGCCCTGGTTTGTCTGGTGGCATTTACCATTTTTTCAATCATCTTGCTTTTTTTATACATCCTGACAAAAAGTGCTCTTGGAATCATTATTTACCTTCTTTTGGCTTTATTCCTTCTTTTGCTGACGATCGGTGGGTTCGCGCAAAGCACCGCCATCACCCATCTCGGCGGGTATATCGGGATCATCACATCCTTTTTCATTTGGTATGCCGTGTATGAATTGGTTTCAGCGGAGCTTAAAGCACACGCACAAAAGGGATAACGGTTATCCGGATGAGTGATTCTCCGGTGTTCCGTCTCCGGCAAAGATGTCACGGCTCGCAATGGGGTCTTGCGCCGCCGCGGAAACGCCTCCTTCCTCCATCCTCCCTCCGGTAACGGGTTACAGATGTGTGCCGCAACACATCTGTAACCTTATTCACGTTTCGCCGTACCGGTCTTTGCGCACAGCCGGCATCCCAATACCGTCGATCTGCTTTTATATCGGGGGGTCACCCGCCTCGCGCCATGATGGAACCGAAGATGGCATGGATCTTGACATTCCGCTGGACCATGAAGCAAGTGTGGGTTACACATCGGATAGGGTGGATCCATAAAAGGGGCGGTCCCCTGAACCCAGTCGCCGCCGTGGCAATGGCCGGAACGCCCATCGGCAGGTTCGGGGGCGCCTGTAAACATTTCGGCGCCACGGAACCGGCCGTCCCGGTGCGCGCCACGGACCTTGACCATCCTCTGCGCCGGCGGCGGCATGTCGGCTACCATCGCCCTTGAACAGCCGAAAGCCGAATCACACGGGAAAAAGGAATCGCGCAACACATGGGACAGTTACTGGCGGATCGACGGGACATCGATTTTGTATTGTATGAACAGCTTCGGGTGGATCGGTTGACGGATCACGGGAAATTCCGGGGTCTCAACCGCAAGCTCTTCGACATGATCATCACCGAGGCACGCACCCTCGCCATCAAGGAAATCCTTCCCACCAACGCCGAGGGGGACGCCCGGGGGGTCGCCTTCGACCAGGGCCGGGTCACGGTCCCCGAATGCTTTCACCGGCCGTTCCGCCTCCTTGTGGAGGGGGAGTGGACCGCCACGACCGAAGATCCGGAAAAAGGCGGCCAGGGACTTCCGCACGTGATCAACCAGGCGGCCCTGGAGTATATCTGGGGAGCCAACTATTGCCTGGCGAACTACGGCACCATGGGCCACGGCACGGGAAAGATGATCGATCTCTACGGAACGTCGGAGCAGAAGGAACTCTTTCTGAAAAAGCTCTACACCGGCCGGTGGGGAGGCACCATGCTGCTCACCGAACCCGATGCCGGATCCGACGTGGGGGCCTTGACCACCACGGCCCGAAGGAATCCGGACGGCACCTATGCCGTCGCCGGCAACAAGATCTTCATCACCAACGGCGAGCACGACCTCACGGAAAACATCGTCCACCCGGTTCTGGCCCGGGTGGAGGGAGCGCCCGCGGGAACCCGGGGGATTTCCATTTTCATTGTTCCGAAGATTTGGGTTCATCCCGACGGCACGCTGGGAGACCCCAACGACGTGGTCTGCACCGGGGTCGAGGAAAAGATGGGAATCCACGGCAGCGCCACCTGCGCCATGGCCCTGGGCGGGCGCGGCCGGTGCCGGGGCTGGCTCCTGGGGGAAGAGAATCAGGGCATGGCCATCATGTTCCACATGATGAACGAAGCCCGTTTGAGCGTCGGCTTCCAGGCTTTCACCAGCGCCTCGGCCGCCTATCTCTATGCCGCCAACTACGCCAAGACCCGGATCCAGGGAAAGGACGTGGCCGAGGGCAAGCGGGCCGACGCCCCCAGCGTGCCCATCATCCAGCACCCGGACGTCCGGCGCATGCTGATGGGGATGAAGGCTCACGTCGACGGCATGAGGAGCTTCGTCTACTACGTCGCCCTTCTCTTCGACCGCCTCGCGGCCGAACCGGACAGCCCGTCGGCGGTGAAATGGCAGGGGATGATCGATTTTTTCATCCCCCTGGTCAAGGCCTATTGCAGCCAGCGCAGCTTCTCGGTCTGCGTCGACGCCATGCAAGTCTACGGCGGGTACGGGTACATCAAGGACTACCCCATCGAGCAGCTCCTTCGGGATTGCAAGATCACCTCCATCTACGAAGGCACCGACGGCATCCAGGCCATGGATCTCGTGGGGCGAAAGCTCCGCATGAACGGCGGCAAGCTTCTGGGCTATTTCATGGAGGATGTCCGCAACACCATCTCCACCTGCGGCGGGATTCCGGAGCTGGCGCCGCTGGCCGAGCGCCTGGAAGCCGCGGCCGCTCGTCTGGAGGCGACGGCCGACGGTCTTCTCAAGGAGGAGGTGAAGCCGGCCTTTGTCGCGGCCTTTCCGTTCCTGGAAGCCACGGGAGACGTGATCATGGCCTGGATGCTCCTGTGGCGCGCCGCCGTCGCCGCCGGAAGGTTGCTTGAGAACCCGCCGGAAAAAGACAAAACCTACTACCAGGGCCTGATACGAACCGCCGAGTACTTCGTTCGAAATGGGCTGCCCCTGACCATGGGTCGGATGGAGGCGATCCAGGCCGGAGACGACGCGGCCCTTTCGGTTTCGGATGCCTGTTTTGGCGGTTAATCAAAAAGGGGGTGCTCCATGATGAGCGCGGCACAATATGTGGAAAGTCTTCGAAATCTCAATCTGGTTGTCTACATGTTCGGCCAACGGGTGCCCGATCCGGTGACGCACCCCATCATCCGGCCGTCCATGAACGCCGTGGCGCGAACCTACGAAATGGCCCAGCGCCCGGAATACCTCGACATCATGACCGCCGCGTCCCACCTCGACGGCCGGAAGATCAACCGTTTCACCCACGTCCACCAGAGTGTGGACGACCTGGTGAAGAAAAGTAAAATGGGTCGCCTGATGGGGTCGAAGACAGGGTGCTGCTTCCAGCGCTGTGCGGGCATGGATGCCCTGAACGCGCTTTCCATCGTCACCTACGACATCGATCGGAAGTACGGCACGTCCTACAACCGGCGGTTCCTGAAATTCCTGGCCTCCGTTCAGGAGAACGACCTGGTCTGCGACGCCGCCATGACCGACCCCAAGGGGGACCGGTCGCTTCCGCCGCACCGGCAGGCCGATCCGGACATGTTCCTGCGCGTGGTCGAAGAGCGCGGGGACGGCATCGTGGTGCGCGGGGCCAAGGCCCATCAGACCGGCGCGGTGAACTCGCACGAAGTGATCGTCATGCCGACCATGACCATGCGCGAAGAAGACCGGGACTACGCCGTTTCCTTTGCCGTGCCGAGCGACACCGAAGGGATCACCTACATCATGGGGCGCCAATCCTGCGACACCCGCAAGCTCGAGGAGGGGACCATCGACCGAGGCAATGCCCGTTTCGGCGGGCACGAGGCCCTGGTCGTCTTCGACAACGTGTTCGTGCCATGGGACCGGGTGTTCATGTACAAGGAACATGACTTTTCCGGCCAACTCGTCGAACAGTTCGCTTCCTATCACCGCCAGAGCTATGCCTGCAAGGTGGGGGTCGGCGACGTGCTCATCGGCGCGGTGCAGACCATTGCCGATTACAACGGGATCGCGAAGGCCTTCCACGTGAAGGACAAGATCATCGAGATGAATCACCTGAACGAAACGCTTTTCTGCGGGTGCATCGCCTGTGCTTCCGAGGGCCACCGCGAGCCGAGCGGAACGTATCTGGTGGACTCGCTGCTCGCCAACGTGCACAAGCAGAACGTGACGCGGTTTCCCTACGAGATCGCCCGGATCGCCCAGGACATTGCCGGCGGCTTGTTGGTCACCTGCCCGTCCGAGGACGACCTCAAGTCGCCGGCGACGGGGGGGTGGCTGAAAAAATATTTTCAGGCAACCGGCAACGTTCCAACCGAAGACCGGATTCGGATTCTCCGGCTGATTGAAAACCTGACCATGGGTACCGCTGCCGTCGGATACCTGACCGAGTCGATGCACGGGGCCGGCTCGCCACAGGCCCAGCGGATCATGATCTCGAGGCTCATCAACATGGAGGAGAAGCGGCAGGCGGCAAAGCGCCTGGCCGGCGTTTCAGAAGGCTGAGAAAGGAAACCATAACCCGTGGCCATCCACGAAAAGGGGTGAACCGATGAATATCGACGAGGTAAAAAACATTGCGGTGATCGGTGCCGGAAACATGGGCCACCAGATATCGACCCTGTGCGCGTTGCACGGATACCGGACGTGCTGCACCGACGTGAACCCGGAGATTTTAAAGAAGGCCGATGCCTTCGTGGATGCGTATCTCAAGGGCCGCGTGGAAAAGGGAAAGCTCGACGAGGCGCAGGCGAAGCAGGCGCGCGCCGGCATCCGCTTCGCACCGGATCTGGCATCGGCGGTAAAGGATGCCGACTACGTGATCGAGGCGGCCGTCGAGGTCTTGGACGTCAAGCGCAAACTCTTTGCCGATATCGACAAATTGGCCCCGCCGCACGCGATTTTGGCGACCAACAGCTCCGCCATCGTGAGTTCCCGCATCGTGGATGTTACCCAGCGGCCGTCAAAGGTGTGCAACCTTCATTTTTTCAACCCGGCCCTGGTCATGAAGCTCGTCGCGGTGGTGGCCGGGCCCCATTGCGGGCAGGAAACGGTGGACGTCTCGGTCCAACTTTGCAACCGGCTTGAAAAGGTGCCCATCGTGCTCAGAAAGGAAGTGGACGGGTTTGTCCTGAACCGGCTCCTCGGCGCCCTCATGAAAGAGGCCCTGTGGCTGAACGACATGGGCATCGCGTCCTTCGAAGACATCGACAAGGCCTGTGTTCACGGCGCCGGCCACCCCATGGGCCCCTTCCGGCTGATGGACCTGACCGGCATCGACCTCGATTACACCATGCGCATGGAGGCGTTCAAGCGCACGGGGGATCGGGTCGACCTGCCGTCTCCGGCCGTGGTGGAACGGTACATGCGGGGCGAATACGGCGAAAAGGCCGGGAAAGGATGGTACGATTATTCGTCCGCCAAGAAGCGATGAACCCGCTAAAAGCACCTTGTCGGGAGGCCCCTTCTATAAGAGGATCGTGTACTTCTCCCGGATCGCTGCATCGATTTTTGCCGGGATGTACGGGGACTCCGGCGCTGCCAGGATCTTGCGGGCGATCTCCTGGGCGCGGGCGCGGGCATCCATCGAGCCGCCCTGTTCCCACTGGTGCCGGGACCTTCGGACGCTCCAGCCGTTGCCCTGGAAGTTCTCGCTTCGCATGTACATCATCGAGTGCGGGGACATCATGAAATTACCGGCGGGGCCGACGCTGTCGATGACCTCCAGGGCCAGGTGATCGGCGTCCACCTCGATGCCTTTGAGCACCTTGCAGGCCATCCCGATGATTTCGTCGTCGATCACGAACTGTTCCGGGGCCACGGTCAGCATGGACTCCAGCATGCCTGCGCTGTGGTGCATGTAGTTGGAACCGCCCATGGCCGCCAGCAGGATGGTCGCGGCCTTTTCCCAGCCGGCCTGGGCATCGGGAAGCTTCGCATCGCTCAACCCCGCGGAATTGTAATTGGGGACGTGGATGTGCCCGGCCAACTGGTGAATGGCCGCATTCATCATCCCGCATTCCACGCCCCCGCCCAGATATCCCATGGTGGCCATGTTGGCCATCCCCGGAATGCCGCCGTACAAGAGCGGTGCGCCGGGTTGGGTGAGCTGGCAGAGGGTGATCCCGGCCAGTTGCTCGGCGTGCAGCTGGGTAAGCGTGCCGGCCATGGTCATGGGGCTGGTGGAGCCGGACATGGGAGCCGCGGAGAGTGCCACGGGAATGCCCTGGCGGTTGCATTCCTGCATGATCCGCGTGGATTGGGTGCAAAGCTTCAGTGGAGAAATGGCAAAGGATGTGATGATCGAAATAAACGGCTTCTCCTTCAGTTGCGCCCTTCCGCCGGCCAGCATGGCGGCCATCCCGATCACCCGGTGAAGTCCTGCTTCGTCGTTCACGCCGCTCATCACGTGTTTGCCCGTCGCCTTGAGACAGGCATAGAACATGTTCACGTCGTAGGCGGC
>JBJKPT010000669.1:0-7376 GCA_046706045.1 Desulfobacterales bacterium | reverse complement strand
GTCCGGAATCCGGGCTCCGGACAGGGTGCTCACGAAAGGGGCCACGGCGCCATCGAATCCAGGAAAATGCGCCGCCATGACGTTTCGATAGACCGCGTCCGTCAACCCTCGGATCGGCGCCAGAATCATCCGGGGGGACCGGCCAGGGGAATGGTTCATTTCGGGTTTCATGGTCCAATCGTCCGGTGCAATCCAGAACCGGCCGTCTTCCGGCCGGCCCGCAAGCCCCAAATCAATACGCCCAGCCCGAGGGCCGTGGTGCCCACCGAAACCGCAATGCAGACCGGCAGCCCGCCCAGAAGCCACATGGCGCCGCCAATGAGATCCCCCACAAACCGGCCAATGCCGGAGGCGGCCAAAATTCCCGCCATCATGGTGGCCCGCGCTGCGGGCATGAGTTCGGTGCAAAGGCTCAGAGTGGTCACGATGGTAAATTCGAAGGTCAGAAAGAGAATAAACAGAGCCGCCAGGGCCGCCGGCAAATCGTGGCCGCAAATGGGGAGCACGGCGTAGGCGATCATGGAGAACAGCGTTCCGGCCACCACCGCCCGGGTGAGTCCCATCCGGTCGGCAAGGGTCGCGGTCATCGTCTCTCCGGTCAGCTCGGCCACCCCAATGACCGTGGTGCTGATGCCCAGGGCCGTGATCGAAAGGCCGAAGGATTTTTCCAGCCAGGCGCCGTAGATGACAAAAAAGTTGTCGTTTGCAAGGCTCATAAAAAAAACGAACCCCGCCGCTCCCACGACATGGGGCATCCTCGCCGCCTTTCGCAAAAAAACGCGCCACTTGTTCCCGGGTACTGCGGCGGCGGCACTCCGGCCGTCGCCGGGAAGGCTTATCGCGGTCGAGAGCGCACCGATTGCTCCGGCCGCACCGATCAGCGCGAAGGCGGCAGGCCAGCCCATCCGGCCGATCACCACCCCCATCAGGGGGATGCCCACCAGGCTGCTGCCGGCCCAGGCCATCTCCAGGAGTCCGATCACCCGGCCCCGCCGGTGATAGGCTACCCGTTCGCCGGCATAGGCCTGGATCGCCGGATCGAATACGGTCTTTGCCAATCCGGCCAGGATCAGGGCGGCCATCACCAGCCAGTAAGTCGTCATCTCCGCGCCGAGGAACATGCCTCCTGCGAGGGTGACCATGGCAAGAATCATCATGATCCGGTAGCCGATCCGGTCGGCCATGGGGCCGAAGATGACGCCGATGACGCTGGTGGCCTGGATGATGGCGATCAGCGAGGTCACAGCGGTCAGGGGCACCCCGAGCGTGCTGCTCAGAAAGGGGGCAAAGGGATAAGCGAACCGGCGGGCCGTATTGAGGACGATCCGGCAGAACAGGACGACGGCAAGGCTCACCGCCCAGCGGCCGTTCGAAGGCGACGTCGCTTTTCCCTGGTTCCAAGCGACCGGTTTTTCCGGCGGTGGTGCCTCTGCGCTTTCCTGCATTTTGTGCTACAATCCGACAAAATCCAAAGGGGAATGAGATGACCTACAATTTCGATCCAGACCAATGGTATGCACGCGAAGCCGAATACCTGGGTGCGCGCCGCCGGGCCGGAGCCTTGGACGAGGCCGGCTATGAAGCGGCAATGGACGATCTCGAGCGGCGTTACGAAGCCATGCTCGACCGACTGGACGGCACCTACCGTCTGCCCCACGGCCCGGAGCACAAAAATGCGCACGGCCGATGACGCAACCCTTACGCGTCATCGGCCGCAGCAAATGAATGGCCCCTCTCTCAATACCCCCAGTCCTGCGCGGTCTGCGGCCATTCGGGAAAAATCCCGGAAAGGCCGATTTGGAGAAGGATTATAACATCTTCAAGATCGTTTGCCCAGTGGATTTTTTAACCCGCTAGTGAACCGAAAAAACATCGGTGATGCGCTCCAGCGCCCAGTCCACCGTTTCCGGCGAGATCACCAGGGGCGGCGCGAAACGGATGATGTTCTCGTGGGTTTCCTTGCACAGCAGGCCGGCGGCTTTTAGCTTCTCGCAGTAGGGCCTCGCTCCGCCCACCGCCGGATCCAACTCAAGGCCAATCATCAGGCCCCGGCCACGAATTTCCTTGATCAGCGGGTTTTTGATCGTTCGGAGCCCTTCGATAAAGCGCGCCCCCATGGCCTCGGCGTTTTCAACCATCTTTTCCTCCACGAGCACATCCAACGCGGCTCGGGCCACGGCGCAGGCCAGGGGGTTGCCGCCGAAGGTGCTGCCGTGCTCACCGGGCTGAAGTACGGCCATGACCTCGGTGTTGGAAAGCACGGCGCTCACCGGATAAAAACCGCCGGACAAGGCCTTGCCGATCAGACTGAGATCGGCCTCGATGCCTTCGTGTTCCTCGGCCAAAAGCTTTCCGGTCCGGCCCAGGCCGGTTTGAATCTCATCGAGGATCAGCACCACGTCGTTGGCCGAGCAGATCTTGCGGATCGCCTTGAGATAGCCTGCCGGTGGAATGATCACACCGGCCTCGCCTTGGATCGGCTCCACGAGGAAACCGACGGTGTTCGGGGTGATGGCCGCTTCCAGGGCTTTCGCGTCCCCGAAGGGAATGACCTTGAAGCCCGGGGTGAAGGGACCGAAACCGCGGCGGGCCGTCGGATCCGTGCTGAAACCGACGATGGTGATCGTCCGGCCGTGAAAGTTGTTCGCGCAGACGATGATTTCCGCCCTGTCCTCGGGGACCCCCTTGACCTGGTAGCCCCACTTGCGCACTGTTTTGATGACGGTCTCGACGGCTTCGGCGCCGCTGTTCATGGGGAGCACCTTGTGGGAACGGGTCAGCGTGCAGAGTTTTTCGTAAAGCAAGCCGAGCTGATCGTTTCGAAACGCCCGGGAAGTCAGCGTCAGTTTCTTGGCCTGCTCGACCATGGCCGATATGATCCGGGGATGGCAATGCCCCTGGTTGACGGCGGAATAGGCCGAAAGGCAGTCGAGGTATTTGTTGCCGTCCACGTCCCAGACCCAGACACCTTCACCCCGGCACAGGACCACGTCCAGGGGTTTGTAGTTGTGCGCACCGTAGGTGTTTTCCAGGTCGATGTATTGCTGCTGTTTCATGGTCCGTCCTCCTCATCGTGAAAGGGTCTTCCAGTGGCCCGATCAGGGGGGTTGCCGGTTCGTTGCCCTCCGGATGGGGGCGCCGGTATTGGCAGGCATGGATACCACTGCCGGATAGATTTTTAAATAGTTAAATGGATCGACCAAAAAACATCTTACCTTTTCCCCTGTTCGTTTTGTGGTGTGTAACCAAAAAAATAACGAATTTCATCCGGTTCCATAAACTGCTCAACACCCCGGCGCCCACCGCCGGTTCCTGAGGCGTCTCCCGCTGCGAAGACGGGGCGAGCTGCCGATATTGGACATTTTACCGATCCTTGATGTAAACTTGTTGCCCATGAATCCGAAATCCGAGACCCTTTCGCAAAAACGAAAACCGGCCGTGGATCTCATCGGCTTTCCCATGGACCTTGGGGCCGACCGCCGCGGGGTGGACATGGGCCCGTCGGCATTGCGGATCGCCGGCATCCGCGAACGGCTCGAAGCCCTGGGCTATACCGTGGCCGACCGGGGGGATATCCCGATCCGTATCATGGAGCGGCAGGCCGTTGAAAACCCAAAGCTCAAATACCTGGACGAGATCGTCAAAACGGCGCTGGTCCTCGGTCGCAGAGTCCAGCGCTGCCTCGACCGCGGCCGTTTTCCCTTGTGCATCGGTGGTGACCATTCCATGGCCCTTGGCAGCATTGCCGGAGCCGCGGCCCACTGCCGGACCAACGGCCGCACCCTGGGGGTGATCTGGATTGACGCCCATGCCGACATGAACACGGACCGAACCACACCGTCGGGGAATATTCACGGCATGCCCATGGCCGCGGCTTTGGGCCTGGGCCACCCGCAGCTTACCCACCTCATGGGGTTTTCCCCGAAGATCCGGCCCGAACATTGCGCCATCATCGGCGTGCGACAGATCGACGCCAAGGAACGGCGGACCATCCGAAACCTCGGCATCTCCGTGTTTACGATGACGGACATCGACCGCCAAGGCATCGGAAATGTTCTTGAAAAAGCGCTTTTTCCCATCGTGCGGCGGGTCGGCCACCTCCATGTCAGTTTTGATCTGGATGCCGTAGACCCGGCCGTGGCGGCCGGGGTCGGCACACCGGTGCCGGGCGGGTTGAGCTTTCGAGAGGCCCACCTGATCATGGAGACGATCGCCGAATGCGGGTCGATGGCATCGCTGGAGGTTGCGGAAGTCAACCCGATACTTGACAATGGAAACCAGAGTGCGGAATTTGCGGCCCAAATCGTGGCATCGAGCATGGGACTGCGGATTCTGTAGAAGCCATCTTTTCCCATTTCCAGGACCCTTTCACGTTCGACTCGGACAAACGGCCATGCGCATCGCCGTGTCCTGTTATGCCGGCTACCGGGGCGAGGAAACCCCGCACCAAATCCGGATTGGTGCCAACACGGTGGCCGTGACGGCCGTACACGACCGCTGGCTTAGCCCGGATCACCGGTACTTCAAAATCCAGGGCGAAGACGACGCCGAGTACATCGTTCGTCACGACGTCATCGACGATGTCTGGGAACTGGTTTTCTACCGCCACCCGGACGCGCCGACGCATCTGCCGGGTGGATCACTAAAACCATGAACCGTTTCATTGCCGCATCAACTTTATTTATGGTGCTGGGATTTGCGGCATGGGGAGAAGCCGCGGGCCCACCGAGTCTGGTCGAGGCCGTTCACTTTCGGGGCCCGCTCGCCTTTTGCGGCGAACCCGTCCCCTTGAACCGACCCTGGGTGCGCGAACGCCTGGAAAAGGAAATGCTCTTGACCCTGGGAAACCGGCCCCAGATGCTCCTCTGGCTCAAACGGTCCCGCCTCCATCTGATTCCTATCGGCAAAGCCCTGGCCGCCGCTGGACTGCCCACGGATCTCCAATACATCGCCGTGATCGAAAGCGGCTTAAGACCCGATGTGGGTTCCACCCGGGGGGCCATCGGTTTCTGGCAATTCGTCCCGGCCACGGGCAGGCGTTACGGCCTGGTCATCAACCAATACCGCGACGAACGCAGAAACCGCGATTTATCCACCCGCGCGGCCATTGCCTATTTCACGGCACTTCGACAAACCATGGGTTCCTGGGCCCTGGCCTGTGCGGCCTTTGACATGGGCGAAGAAGGCCTCAAAGCCGAAATCCTTGCCCAGGGCGAAACCGACTACTACCGGCTCTGGCTGCCACTGGAAACCCAACAGTACGTTTTCCGGGCGATAGCGGCCAAAATGGTCTTAACCCATCCGAAACGCTACGGATTCGATCTGACCGACGCCGATTATTATCCGATACCGGATACCGACACCGTGGCCTTCACCTGCCCCGACAACACCCCGTTGGTGCTTGTGGCCCGGGCTGCCGGCACCGATTTCAGCACGTTAAAACGACTCAATCCGGAAATCCGCGGCCATGCGCTGGCGGCCGGGGAACAACAAATCCGCGTACCGGCCGGAGACGGCTCCGGTTTTGCGGCCCGATTTGCGGCCCGTCTCGCCGCCTGGCAAAAAAACGGCGGAGTCCAGGTATACGTCGTCCGGGAAGGAGATAACCTCAGCACCATCGCCGATCGGTTTCACGTTCCGCTACCCGCCCTGTTTTTCTGGAACGACTTTCCCAGCGGCACCCGCATCCATCCCGGCGACCGGTTGATTGTGAATCCCGGCACCGTGCCCGGGGATTCGGCGCCCTCGCGGACACCGGTTCCCGATAAGGACATGATCGACGGAAGATGAATCCGTCGCCGGCCCCTGTCAGGCCGGAAAATTCCCTTTGGCAAAAAAGTCAAACCGTTCCTGATCCGACAAGCATTATGATCAACCGGCGGGACACGACCTTGCATTCTCCCCCTCAGGGGACAAACCCGTCAGCCGATACCGCAGCCGGCCGTAATCTCCGGCCCGCTTTGCGCTCGATACGAATCGGAGGAAAAAATGACCTTCCTTAAAAAATTCACAGATCTCGTCGCACGCGTTCTGATGTCGGTAATTTTTCTCATCTCCGGCATCGGAAAAATCGGCGATTATGCCGGTACCCAAGCCTACATGAACAAAATGGGGGTTCCCGGAAAGCTTCTGCCCCTGGTGATTCTCCTGGAGATCGGCGGATCCTTGGCCATCCTCTTCGGCTGGAAAACCCGCTGGGCAGCCGTTGCCCTGGCCGGTTTTTGCCTCCTGGCCGCCCTCTTTTTCCACACCCATTTCAACAACCAAATCCAGACGATCATGTTCATGAAGAACCTGACCATGGCCGGCGGATTTCTGATCCTTGCCCTCCATGGCGCCGGCCAGTGGAGCATGGACCGGAAACGGGGCGGCCATTGACGCCGATGCAGCGCCGATCTTCCTTTAACAACCGGTACGCATGCCGTGGATTCACCGGCAGAGGCGCTTTCAACGGCTTCTATTTTCTCTTTGCGAATTTTGATGTAGACAGATCTGAAATCGGCGGCCGATCCCTACCGCGGCGAGCGATCCGGGGACAGCCGAAATCTTCGCAAGGAATGATTTCGGGCGCCCGAGAGAACGAACTGTCACCACCCGTGCAAGCTGTTGGAAAATGAAAAAATACCGAATATTGTTACACGGCAGGAATTGTCAGATCCGAATCGAAGGAAAGATCCGGAAGCAAGGCTTTTTCCAGACCTTGCTGATCGATGCCGAAACCCCACGCCAGGCCGAGTTGCTGGCCATCTCCAAGGTCCACCACGACGATGAACTCAGACGGATCTTGCGGAATCCAGAGTCCGATCCGCCGAAACTGCGTATGGATACAATCTGGGAACTGGATATTCTGGATGATCCGGGAGCCGTGAAAACCGGCCGAACGTTTTATCCTGAAAAAAAATGGTGGCAATTCTGGAGACCGGGTCCGTCCGGAGACGATCGCTGGAGTGCCGAATCGAACCCGGCGCTTTTTGCAAATCATGAGGGCCCGCCGCACCCCGTTGAAAAGCCGTGAATGGCTGCGCCATGTTTGCCACCTCTCATGGGTCAGCGGCTGCAAACGACAAAAGTTCGAGGATAAACGGCAAAATGCCCGAAAAAAAATCCCCATCATCAAGAGACAGCGCCGAACGGATCCTGGCCGAAGCCCGGCGTTACCGACAGGAACGGGAGAAGACCTACCGGGAGCGGGCACTGAAACTCTTTCCCTGGGTCTGCGGACGGTGCGGCCGGGAGTTCGAAGGCAAGCGGCTCAAGGAACTCACCGTCCACCACCGGGACCACAACCACGACAACAATCCCCCGGACGGCAGCAACTGGGAACTGCTGTGCATCTACTGCCATGAAAACGAGCACGCCCGGTTTCTGGAGGCCGA
>JBJKPT010000668.1:0-2676 GCA_046706045.1 Desulfobacterales bacterium | reverse complement strand
GTAACGGCCCGACGGGACCGTTGGTCCGAGCGGATCCGGGAGATGACGGCGGCCCTGGGGGTATCGGTCTCATTTGTCGACCTTGGCGAAGACTTCCACCGCTCGGTGGTGAATTACTTCACCGGGGCCTACCAGCGGGGCGAAACCCCCAACCCCTGCCTGGTCTGCAACCCGTGCATCAAGTTCGGCCGGCTTCTGGAAGAGGCCCGCATCCGGGGCGCGGAAGCGCTGGCCACCGGCCACTACGCGCGCATCGGCGCGGACCGTGAGGGGCGGCCGAAGTTGTTGCGGGGGATCGATCCGGACAAGGACCAAAGCTATTTCCTGGCACGCCTGACGGCGGGGCAACTGGCCGCGGCCCGGTTTCCCCTGGGCGGCCTGCGAAAATCCGAGGTGCGCGCCCTGGCCGCCGAACACGGCATCACGCCGGCCGCAGCGGACGAAAGCCAGGACATCTGCTTTATCCGCGGCATGGGCTACGCCGAATTCCTGGCCCGCCGGATGAAGATTTCCACTTCGCCCGGACCGATCGTGGACACCGCCGGCCGCACCATCGGCCGCCACCGGGGGCTTTACCGGTTTACCGTGGGCCAGCGACGCGGCATCGATTGCCCGGCCGCCGCCCCCTACTACGTGGTACGCATCGAGCCCTCGGCCAATCGACTCGTGGTCGGCACCCGGGCGGAGCTTTCCGCGGCCGGCTGCCGGGTGCGGGAAATCAACTGGATCGCCCCTCCGCCCGAGGCCCCGGTGTCGGTGATGGTGAAGCTGCGCTACCGGTCGCCGGCCGCGGCGGCCCGCCAGTTCCCGGCCCCCGACAACGGGGCCGCCCTGGTTTTCGACACCCCGCAACAGGCCGTCACCCCGGGCCAGGGCGCGGTTTTTTACGACGGCGACACGGTCCTCGGCGGGGGCTGGATCGCGTCCGGTTAGGAGTTGAACCCGAACCCCCATGCCGACATTTCGCATCATCACCCTCGGCTGCAAAGTCAACCAATACGAATCCGACGCGCTGGCCCAGCGGCTGCGCGGGGCGGGCTGGCTTCCGGCAAGCGGGAACGCGCCGGCCGATATCTGCATCGTCAACACCTGTGCGGTCACCGGCAAGGCGGCCATGCAGGCCCGCCAGGCCGTGCGCCAGGCCGTGCGAGCCAATCCCGGGGCGCGCATCGTCGTGACCGGCTGCTACGCCCAGATCGAGGCCGAGGCGCTCACGGCAATCGACGGGGTGAGCACGGTCATCGGACAGGCCCACAAACACGAAATCGCCGATCGCATCCTCGGGGAAGACCTTCTCGGCGCCTTTGCCGACGTGGACATCGCCAAAAGCCGGCGCTACCGGCATCTGCCGGCCGCAACGGACACCCGGCGCACCCGGCCCTACCTGAAAATCCAGGATGGCTGCGATGCCTGTTGCACTTACTGCATCGTGCCCCATGCGCGGGGCCGCAGCCGAAGCCTGCCCATGAAGGCCGTGCTGGCGGAATTTTCCCGTTTTGCCGATGCCGGCCGCCGGGAAGTGGTTCTTACCGGCATCCACCTGGGCTGCTGGGGGATGGATTTAAACCCGGCGCGGTCCCTGACGGACCTCTTGCGGGCCGTCGATGCGGCCGCCCACGGCATGCGGATACGGCTTTCCTCCATCGAGCCCACGGAACTCACCGACGAAATCATCGATGTGGTGGCGGCCTCGCCCCGGTTTTGCCGCCATTTTCACATCCCCCTGCAAAGCGGGGATGCCGGAATCCTCTCCCGGATGCGGCGACCCTACGACCCCGATGCGTTTTGCCGGAGGGTTTCCGCCATTCGCGGCCGGTTGCCCGAGGCGGCCATCGGTGCGGATCTCCTCGTGGGGTTTCCGGGCGAGGATGCGGCGGCGTTTGAAAACACCTGCCGGTTGATCGAAGCGCTGCCCCTTTCCTACCTGCACGTCTTTCCGTTTTCTCCCCGAAAGGGCACGCCGGCGGCCCGGTTTGCCGATCCGGTGCCGGAACCGGAAAAAAGGGCGCGCTGCCGGCGGGTCCGGGACATCGGACGGGAAAAACGCCGGGCCCACTACCTATCCATGATCGGGCGCCGGACCGAGGTGCTCATCGAAAGCCGGCGGGACCGGATCACCGGCCTTTTGCGCGGATTGAGCGACAATTACGTGCCGGTGCTCCTGGATGGCGGCGACGCGCTGCGGGAGCGATGCGTCACGGTGACGGTCGACCGGATGGACGCACGGTTGCGGGTCTTCGGACGGATGGTTTCCGGTTGATCGGTCCCGGTTCATAAACGCGTGCGCCGGGATCTCATCCCCCTGTTGACACTACCGCCGGGAACGGCCTAAGATTTCGGAAACCACGATTTGGCGATCCCATCGATTGCCACCGGCGACCGGCGACAACCCGCAGGAGGAACCGATGCCCAAAACCGCAGCCCTGGATATTCTCAAACAAGCGCTGCTCCTTGAGCGCAGGGTAAAAGCATTCTACGAGCACGTGGCCGGCCACACGACCCATCCGGCCGTGCGTGATTTTTTCTCCCAAATGGCCGATGAAGAAGACCGGCACCTCCGGATCCTGGCCAAACAATACGAGACCCGTGGCACCGACGGACAGTTTGCAGCGGCCGCCGAAGACATGGGGAACCCGGAGGCCGTGGTCGACCGGGTGCTGAACGCCGTGACCATGC
>JBJKPT010000667.1:0-4711 GCA_046706045.1 Desulfobacterales bacterium | reverse complement strand
GGGTCGGCCTGGGCGAGGTGGCCGTGAAGACGGTCGCCTACGCCCAGGCGGCCATGCCCCTCACCAACGGAAATACCGCCGTCGGCGCCGTCGCGGCCCTGTTTCCCGAGTCCGTGCACACCCGCAACACCTGGCAGATGGTGCGGCTTTTGAGCCTCGTGGCCCTGATCTGCATCCTGGTGACGATCCCGCTGTCCATGCTCGTGGCCCGCTCCATCACCCGGCCCATCCACCGGATCATCGGGGTCTTAAACGAAGGCTCCCGGCACGTGGCCGATGCCAGCGAACAGATCAGCAGCGCCAGCCAGAACCTTGCCGACGGCGCCTCCTCCCAGGCCGCCTCCCTGGAGGAGACCTCTTCGTCCCTGGAGGAACTGGCGGCCATGACCCGCCAGAACGCCAAGAACGCCGACGAGGCGGTGCGGGTGATCGGCGAGGCCAATGCCGTGGTGGGCCGGGCCAACGACTTCATGGGCGAGCTCACCCGGTCCATGGACGAGATCGGCCAGGCAAGCCGGGACACTTCGGCCATCGTGAAGACCATCGACGAGATTGCCTTCCAGACGAACCTCCTGGCCTTGAACGCCGCCGTGGAGGCGGCACGTGCCGGAGAGGCCGGGGCGGGATTCGCCGTGGTGGCCGACGAGGTGAGAAACCTGGCCATGCGCTCGGCGGAGGCGGCGCGGACCACCGCCGATCTCATCGAGAACACGGTCAACAAGATCCACCAGGAAGAGGAACTGGTGGGGCAGACCAACCGGGCCTTCGCGGAGGTGGCCGAGAGTGCGACCAAGGTCCGGGAACTGGTTAAGGGGATCGCCGAGGCCTCAAACGAGCAGGCCCAGGGGATCGATCAGTTGAACAGCGCCATGGCCGAAATCGATTCGGTCACCCAGCAAAACGCGGCCAATTCCGAGGAATCGGCCAGCGCCTCCGGCGAGCTCAACCACCGCGCCAGGCAAATCCGGGATACGGTCGGCGATCTGGTGGCCGTCGTGGGGACCCGTTCCGGCCGCGGGCAACAGACGGTCGAGGAAGGCGCATTTTCAATCAAAAACGACTCCCCGAACAGGGGTGATTCTCGCCCGGTGGTTTGCAAACGGAAGGAGTTCGTGGAAGCCGCTAACGATTTCAAAGACTTTTAGGGGTCGAGAAAAAGCAGCGTCGCAACGGAAGCCCCCCACGCGCATCGCCGGCGGCACGGAGAGCGTATCCGTGCCGGTTTTGCTCTTCGTGTCGTTCCACGGCGCGACGTGTCGTCATCCAAAATTCTTGTTGCCAAAGATGGTGACGATTCATGGCAGAAGCCGGCGTTTCGGAATCGTTGCGGACCGATCGGGCTCAATTTTTCCGTAAAAACAGGATTCTTGCGGTTTGCGGGATGGGGGCGTCCGGGTGCCTATTCGCGGATGGGCCAATCGCCATGCCCAACCGGAGACGGTTCGAAGTCGAGCCTTCCGTCAGATCTCCTTCATGAATTCTTCGACCAGAATATCGACATAATCGAAATCGATCTCGGATTGCTTCTCAAAGGCAAGTTCCTGGCTCGCCCGTTTGAGTTTGGCGAGAAGACTTAAAATGATCACCATGAGGATCTTGTTCCCGGCCGCGGGGTTTGCCCGGATAAAGTTCATCATCTCTTTTCGGCTGATCCGGATGGTCACGGTCTCTTCGGCGCTACGGACATTGGCGGAGCGCGTTTCCCTCATGAAGACGGCGGCCTCGCCGAACATGTCGCCCGACTCCAGGTGGCTGATCACCACTTCCTCCTTCTGGAGTTCGCGCACCGACACATCCACGGATCCGTTTAGGACGGCGAAAAAGTAATCGCCGGCATCGCCCTGAGTGATGATGGTCTCATCGATGCCGTAGCGCACCACTTCCGAATGATGGATAAACGCATCGAGCTCGGCGTCGCTCAGGTATCGGAACATGTTGATGGCACGGAGGTGATGCAGCAAAGGACGGATGTCCTCGACAGTGGCCATGAAAACGGTCCTCCTTGGGACTCTTTGATCAGGGGAGATAAATCGCGATCCCGGTTGCCACCCGTGTAGAAAGGGGCCTAAAAGCTATCTTAAAAAAGTCTTTTCATCCGATCTCGGCGTTGAGCCCTCGTTTGAAGTCCTCTAGATACTAGAGTATGCTTCCGGGTTGGGCCTTGGCTTTTTCTTGATTTCGACCCTAATTTTGAGATGGCTTGTAATAAAGTCCGCGGCGGTTTGTCAACAAATCGATGCCTCGGAAGGAAAGCGTCAATGGGTGAGCCCCGAGGCCGAAATCAGGTCCGCCACAAAACTGCCGACGGTCGCCTTGCTTTTCAGGCGTACGGGAATGTGGCGGCGATCGGCGGTGATCCAAATCCGGATGCGGGCGTTCTTTTTTTTTTCAAATACTCCGCCGATGTTGCGAAGATCCGGTTCCACCAGAAAGGTGTCCCAGTCGCGGCCGGACACCCGGATGGTTTCCCGGCGAATTACCCTCACCTGGGCGATGACGTTCCTGTTGCCGTCGGTGATGGGTCGTTCGATGACGGGGTGGCTGCCGGGGTCGATTCCGCGCACGTAAAAAAAAGAGGATAGCGGATCAAACGTGCCGTCCATCAACGGGGTCTCTTTGTCGGAGACTCTTTCCCGTTCCACCTTGTGGTAGATGGCCCGGCGGCGTGCCCAGTCAAAGGAAACGGTGATGACGCGCTGGGTCGAGCCTTCGTGCTGATGTTTCCGGTAATACAGCGAATGGGTCATTGACGGATCGGCATAGGCATCGATGGTGTCGCGAACCTTGTAAAAGGGGTCGATGAAGGCGTTGGATCGGGCCGTGAGTTGAAAATGCCAGGCCGGCCGGCCGTCGATCGTGGTCATGGGCAATACCCGGAGGACACCGGTGCCTGCCGGGACAATGGTCCAGTACAATTCGTAGTTCAGGGTTTCGCCGGGGGCAAACGGGGGCGGCTGGCCGATGGCAATGCGGGCCGATATCCACAGAAATAAAAGGGCGGATACCATCGGAAACCATACGGTACGTGCGCGACGGGACATAGGCAAGGTATCGAAACGGTCAGCCCTTTGCGGGACCGGAAAATCAGGACACCGGTACCGTCATGCCAAAGGGTTGACCGCAGACTTTCCATTGGCCGTTTTTTTTAACCAGTTGGAGGGTTGCCGAAACCGGTGTCGGCGGGGTGAGGGAAAACAACCATCCCACCCAGCCGAACACCGGGTTGATGTCGGTCCGGACGAGGCCTGAAATTTGCAGCGTGGCGCAGTCGGCCCCGGTGTACGAGCTCTCGGTGCGGGCGTCGGAAAAGCTTCTGCGCATGCGTTCCAAGGCGTAGCCGTCGCTGTGGGCCTCATCGTAGACCCGGTCCAGGTAGGCCTTGACGATATTGACATCGGCCGCCTTGGTTTTCACGATGCCGTGGTTGCAGAGCTCATCGGCCATGGCCGCCGGGTCGAGCCGGAAATAGGCTTTGGCGAACGCCTCGGCGCTGCGGTAGGGGGTCTTTTTCATGCTGCCGGCGATCAGCACGAGCTGTACCAGCACGCCGAGAATGACCACAAGCACCAGCGGCGCCCACGTGTTCTCCGGTCTCATCAAAGCCTCCTTGAAAAAGAATCGATGCCGCGCCCGGGACCGATCGGTTTGGCGCCGGGACGATCCATGGCGTTGGCGGGGTCGGGGCTCGTGCCGCCGATTCGCCGCTCGACGCAATCGATTACCATGGAGGCATTTCGGTGACAAGCGCTTTTGCCGGCCAAGACACGGCCGGTTGGCAAAAGAGTCCGCAGTCGCGCACGAAGCGGCGCGGCGGGGCATCCGCCCCCACCCCTGCGTTTCCGGATGCCTCGGCCGTTGCCCGTTTCATGGAAAGCGCTCATGCGGCCCGCGCAGCCTTGACCAATGAACGCCCAAATGGCGGGTCAACCCTTGTGATCACCGAACGCCGCGATGCATTTTTAAACCCCTCGGGCACCGATGGTCTGAACGGAAATCGTTGAAATGCCGAAAGCCGGCCGGATCGACCCCGACTCGCAAGCACCCGGTTTGACCCCGGTCCCGGGGTCGGGGCGGCCGCGGAGACCCGGCACGCCCGGGGCGGGGCGCTAAAGATGTGAGCTTGCTTAACCTATATCATCATAAAGGCTTTCCGCACCTTGGCGCGCATAGGACAGGAAATGAAATCGGAACAACCCGGTACGACGCCGATATCCGATCGGCGTCTGACCGAATATAAATATCTTCGAAAGGTGAACACCTGGCTGGGTTTCTTGTCGCTGCCTTTTTTTATTTTCTTTTCGTTGTTTTTCTATTTCCATAACAACGACCTCCAAAGCGTGATTTTCTCCCTTCTGTCGGTCAATACGATCGCCACGGAATTCTTGGCTTACTGGCTCGAGCGATTGGAATATTGGGTTCGCATCAAGCAGGTAGGGGGCACCATCGCCTTCGGCCTGCTGGCCGGCAGCCTGGTGGCCGGCCTTCTCGGCAAGGACATCTACATCGGCTTCCCCTGGCTTTTTGTCTACCCGGTGGCCGTCATGCTCTTCTTCGGGGATCGCATCGGGCTGACTTGTGCCGTGCTTTTCTGCATTGTTGCCATGGGCGCCATCTTCTTCGTTAATTTTCCTTCCTGGAATGCGCCGTCCATGATCAGGTTCAAGCTGAACTCTGCCCTTTCCCTGACCACCCTTCTGGGAATCGCCATGAT
>JBJKPT010000666.1:0-1525 GCA_046706045.1 Desulfobacterales bacterium | reverse complement strand
AATCCCCCATGATCTTCTGGGGCACAAAATCACGCATCCACGAATTGTAGGCGCACCCCGATATCGTTCCCAGGCCGAAGAAAAAGACGATGCACGCCATGAGCGCCCAAATGCGTTGGCCTGCCGGCACGATCCATGGCAGAACGGCGACCACCGGCCAGAAAAACCGGCTGAGAAGCGAATTGACGACGACGAGCAGTTTTCGCAGCCGCACGCGATCGACAAGGTAAATCGTGGGAATCTGCAGAATCTGGGTGATGGGCCCGAGGGCTGAGATCAGACGATGACCGTGTTGGAAGCCCCCAGCAGCAGGGCAAACGCCACGAGAAAGGCGCCCCCGGTCAGCACCCCCATGGCCTGGGAGCAGATCCCGTCGAAGAGGAGCATCCGGAGTCCTCGGGTGATGTCCGCTTCGTTGATTTGCTCCTGCGATTTTAAGAATTTCGGCACGGGTATCCCTCCAGATGCCTCCACACCCGGCGAGAAGCAAAATCGCCCCCTTTGCCGCCTTGACGCATCCGGACGTTTCGGGTGATGCCGATGGAGAGGGAAACACAAGCCGGTGGGAATGTCGGGATTTCAGAAGGGGTCCATCCGCGTAGCCATCGGAACGCTTCGGCACCGCCAATGAAGACCACCATAAGCACCCCAAAGGATCATTTCAATCCGATCCGCCCGGGGGGCCGCTTTTTCCGAATATGGCTTGAAATTCGAACACAAGCCACGGAAGCCGGATCTTGAACGCTGAACCTTGGATCGTGAGTCGGCGCGAAACAGCGCCCTATCCGCATTTGGTAAAACCGCAGAAGTGACAGGTCATGCACCCTTCTTCGAAGCTCACCGTCTGGTGGCATTCCGGGCAGGTTTCGCCCAGGAGGCTTCCGGAATTGGGGTTTTTTCCTTTTGCATCCTTTTTCAGGTAACGGTTTTCGAGTACCCGGCTGATGGCGTCCGGGATACTCAACACCAGTCCTCCCTGCTGGAATACGGGGTGCTCGCCACCGATCCCCTTGAGCTGGTCGATGATCTTCTCGACGTCGACGTCGGCCCGGAGCGCCAGGGAGACCAATCGGCCGATGGCCTCGGTCTTGGCGGTGGTGGAGCGGCCGGATTTTCCAATGGTGGCAAACACTTCGAAGGGCTTCCCCTCCAATTCCGTAACGGTCACGTAGAGGTGACCATACCCGGTCTTGATCTTGGATGTGAATCCTTCCAGGACTTCCGGACGGCTTTTGACCTGCGAGCGGCGGGGGGCAGACGGCTCGGTTCCGGTCTTGCGCGAAAGGACCTGGTTTTTCTTGCTGCCGTCCCGGTAGATCGTCACTCCCTTGCAGCCGAGTTCATAGGCCAGGTTGTAGACCTTCATCACATCCTCGACAGTGGCCTCCGAGGGGAGGGTCACCGTCTTGGAGACGGCGTTGTCCGTGTATTTCTGGAAGGCCGCCTGCATCCGGACATGCCACTCGGGGGTGACGTCATGGGCCGTGACGAACACCCGGCGCACGTCCTCGGGGATCTCTGCGAG
>JBJKPT010000665.1:0-4473 GCA_046706045.1 Desulfobacterales bacterium | reverse complement strand
CCTCAACCCGGCCCGCCGGGCGCCCCGCCCCCCTGAACCCGCCCGCCCCGGCCGCCGGAGACCCGGTCAACGCCGCCCTTCACATGAAGGGGATGACCCGGCGGCATCCGGACAAACGGGCCGTGGTCTGCCCGGCCGGCCGGGACCCATCCGGTCGCGTGGCCTATGCCCAGCTCAGCTTCCGGCAGCTCGACGAAGAATCCGACAAAGCGGCCCATGGGCTTACGGCCATGGGCATCGTCCGTGGCACCCGCACGATCCTCATGGTCCGGCCGAGCCTCGAATTTTTTATTCTTACCTTTGCCATGTTCAAGGCCGGCATCGTGCCGGTGGTGGTCGATCCGGGCATGGGCATCCGCCGGATGATGGCCTGTTTCAAGACCTGCCGGCCCCAGGGATTTATCGGAATTTCAAAGGCCCACATCCTGCGCACCCTGTTTCCAAGGTATTTCGATTCGGTCACCACGTGGGTCACGGTGGGACGACGATGGTTCTGGGGAGGGGCCACGTTGAAAACCCTTTGCCGGGGTCCGTGGGAACCCTTTGAAACCGCGGACACCCGGGCCGAGGAAATCGCCGCCATCCTCTTTACCACGGGCAGCACCGGACCGGCCAAGGGGGTCGCCTACACCCACGGCAATTTCGACGCCCAGATCCGCCAGATCCAGGACCATTTCGAGATCGGTCCGGAAGAGATCGATCTGCCGACGTTTCCGCTCTTTGCGCTCTTCGACCCGGCCCTGGGAATGACCGCGGTGATCCCGGACATGGACCCGACCCAGCCGGCCCGGGTCGATCCGGAAAAGATCATCGAACCCATCCGCAATCACGGGGTGACCAACATGTTCGCCTCCCCGGCCCTTTTAAACCGGGTGGGCGGTTACGGGGTCAAAAACGGTGTCCGCCTGCCGTCGCTCAAACGGGTCGTTTCCGCCGGGGCGCCGGTGACCCCGGCCAATATCGAGCAGTTTTCGCGGATGCTTTCCACGCAGGCCCAGGTGCACACGCCGTATGGCGCCACCGAGGCGGTCCCCATCGCGTCCATCGGCAGCCGGGAAATTCTCACCGAGACCCGCCCCAAGAGCGAGCAGGGGTTTGGCATGTGCGTGGGCCGGCCCCTCTCCCGGGTGGAAATCCGGATCATCGAGATCCGTGACGTCCCCATCGAATCCTGGTCCGGAATCCTGGCCGTACCGGGCGGGGAAATCGGCGAGATCGTGGTCAAGGGCCCGCTGGTCACCGCCGCCTATTGCGAGCGCCCCGACCACACGGCCCTTGCCAAGATCCCGGACCCGGCCGGCGGGTTCTGGCACCGGATGGGGGATCTGGGCTGGATGGACACCAAGGGCCGGATCTGGTTTTGCGGACGGAAGAGCCACCGGGTGATCACCCGGGACGGGACCCTTTTCACCGTGCCCTGCGAATCGATTTTCAACAACCATCCGGCGGTCTTTCGGACGGCGCTGGTGGGGGTGGGTGCTCCGCCCGATCAGGTTCCGGTGATCTGCGTCGAGATCAAGCCCGGATACAACCGGTCGGAACGAAGGACCATCGTCACCGAACTGGAGTCCCTGGGGCGGGCCCATCCCCTTACCCGTCCCATCGAGACCGTCCTCGTCCACCGGGCCTTTCCGGTCGACATCCGCCACAATTCCAAGATCTTCCGGGAACGGCTGGCCGTGTGGGCGACCCGGCGCCTTGGCGGGAAAACCAAACGGAGCGGCGATGACGACTGACGAACGGGTGCTGGTCACCGGCGGCGGAGGATTCCTGGGCGGGGCCATTTGCCGGCGGCTCGTGGCCGCGGGCCACCGGGTCCGGAGCCTCGCCCGGAATGCGTACCCGGCCCTGGACGCCCTGGGGGTCGAGCAGCACCGGGGCGACATCGCCGACCCGGGCGCCGTGCGCGCGGCCAGCAAGGGGGTGACGACCGTATTTCACGTGGCGGCCAGGCCCGGGGTCTGGGGCCGTTACGCGGACAATAATCGGCCCAATACCCTCGGGACCCTGAACGTGATCGAGGCCTGCCGCCGGGAAGGTGTGGCGTGCCTTGTCTACACGAGCTCGCCCAGTGTCGTTTTTGACGGCCGGGACATGGCCGGCGTGGACGAGTCGGTCCCCTATCCCGTCCGTTTTCATGCCCATTACCCGAAAACCAAGGCCCTGGCCGAACAGGCCGTGCGCCGGGCCGGACGATCGGAGATGAAAACCGTCTGCCTGCGACCTCATCTCATCTGGGGCCCGGAAGACAACCATCTCGTGCCGCGCATCCTCTCCCGGGCCCGGAAACTGCGGCGGGTCGGGAACGGGACAAACCGCGTCGACACGATCTACATCGACAACGCCGCCGATGCCCACGTCCTGGCGGCCCGGCGTCTGGCGGAAGACCACTCTCTTTCGGGCAACGTTTATTTCATCAGCAACGACGAGCCCATCGGCCTCTGGGACATGGTCGACCGGATCCTTGCCGCCGGAGGAAAACCGCCGGTTCAAGGTCACTTCTCCCGACCCGTGGCCCGCAGCATCGGCGCCCTGATGGAAGCCGCCTACCGGATTCTCCGGCTGCCGGGAGAGCCGGCCATGACCCGGTTTGTGGCCGATGAGCTCGCCACCGATCACTGGTTTGACATTTCCGCGGCAAAGCGCGATTTGGGTTACCGGCCGGAGGTGTCCATCGACGAAGGACTTCGCCGTCTGGCCCGATGGCTTGCCGAAAGACCGCAACAATCGTTTTCAAAACGGGAGATCCTTGGATGAAACTGACCGAACTGTTACCGCTGGACGGATGGGTGGCGCTGGAAAAGGAGATCAACCGCCGTGCCGGGTTGAACGCCTCGGTGTTCGATGTCAACGGCATCCGCATCACGGCTTACAAGAAGTGGGCAAACCCCCTGTGCCCCGCGATCAAGGCCAATGAAAAGGGGCAGACCTTCATCTGCGCGGCGGCCCATCAGAACATCGCGGCCATCGCCCAGAAAAGCCGGAAACCCGTGGTCGAGGAATGCGATGCCGGAATGGTGAAAATCGTCGTGCCGATATTCGTGGGCGAGGAATTTCTGGGAGGGGCTGGGGGCTGCGGCCTGCTGCTGGGCGAAGACGGGGAGGTGGACCCCTACCTGGTCCACATGACCACCGGCATCGCCGAAGACGAAGTCGAGACGCTTGCCAGGGGAACGGCCCGCATCACCATGGAAGAGGCCGAGGTCCTGGGCGAATTCATCGCCGAAGAGCTGGCACGGATCGTCGAGGATTACGAAAACCGGTGAGACCGCGAACCGGGGAGATCAGGGCTTCCACAACCCGGACACCGGTCCGCTCACAAGCGTGAGGCCCTCCTCCCGCTCCCGGTAGGCGGCTCCGCAGGTGGCGCACTCGCGGCGGGGATCGAGCGTTTCGCCGCAGCCGCAGACCCAGCCCCGGGCCTTCGCCGGGTTGCCGAAGACCAGGGCATGGTCGGCGACATCCCGGGTGACCACGGCGCCGGCGCCGATGAAGGCATGGCGGCCGATGGTGACCCCGCAGACCACGGTCGCGTTGGCACCGATGGTCGCGCCTTTTTTGACATGGGTGGGCCGGAGCTGATCCATTTTGCTCATTCCGGCCCTGGGGTTGTAAACGTTGGTGAATACCATGGACGGCCCGCAAAACACCTCGTCTTCCAGGGTGATGCCCTTGAAGACCGAGACGTTGTTTTGAATCTTGCATCCGCTCCCGATCCGGACCTCCGGTCCGATCATGACGTTCTGGCCGATGGTGCACCGCTCGCCGATCCGGCAATGGGACAGAACATGCGTGAAATGCCAGATCCGGGTTCCGGCGCCGATGGAAACATCCTCATCGATCACGGCGCTCGCGTGGACAAAGGCATTGGGAAAACGGGCGGCGGCGGGCTCCGGGGGTTGCATCCCCGGCTGCGGCAGCACGTCGGGTCCACGGCCGGTATCGCCCAGGACCACGGCCCGCCCGCCTTCATCCAGGGAACGCTGGCTCGCATTCAGCACCCGGAGCACCGCGAGGCCTTCCCGGCCGTCGGTCACGGCCGCGCGGTTTCCGGCAACGCAGTCGATAAAATGGGCGCATTCGTTTCGAAGCGGCTCGGCTTCGGAAACCGCCACCCGTTCCGGCGAAGCCTTTTCCGGCACCGGCAGGTGGTCGTGCCATTCGATCCGATGGGAATAGAGCCGAAGTTTTTCCGCCCATGGCAGGGTGTCGTCAAAGACCGCCATTTTCAGGTCTCCGACGACCACGAGTTTTTGTTCCTTGAACGGGTGCAGCCAGGAGACAAAGATGTGGGCTCTTAACCCCGAGGCGAATTCCAGGTGAGTGGTGGTGACATCGGCGATTTTCCGGTGCAGGTAATTGCCGCCCAGGGCATGGTCCGTTTCCGGTTCTTCACCGGCAAGGGAGAGTATCATGGAGATTTCGTGGGGGGCAACGGACCAGAGGATGTTTACCTCACGGCGGTATATCCCG
>JBJKPT010000664.1:0-4058 GCA_046706045.1 Desulfobacterales bacterium | reverse complement strand
TATATTAAATTATAAATTTTATTTATAATAATTATATAATTAATTTATTTAATAAAATTAATAAATACTGGATGGTCCTTTCCCGGCACGGCGTCGAGCTGGCCGGCGTGGTCTTCGACACCATGCTCGCCTCCTATCTGCTCAATCCCTCGAAACGCTCCCATGGCCTGGACCAGATCGCTCTCGATCTTTTCGGCCACAAAATGATCGCCTTCAAGGACGTGGCCGGCACGGGCAAAACGGCCGTCACCTTTGACCGGGTCCCGCTGGATGAGGCCGTGCCGTATGCCTGTGAGGATGCCGACATCACCCTTCAGGCCTATTTGCGGCTGCGTGGCGAACTCGACCGGGCCGGCCTCACGGAGTTGATGGAAACCGTTGAAATGCCGCTGGTGCCGGTTCTGATGCGCATGGAGCGATGCGGCATCGCCGTGGACCGCCGGCGGCTGGCCGAGCTTTCCGCCTCGTTTTCACGTCAGCTCGACGCCCTCGAAGCAGAAATCCACGCCCTGGCCGGAGAACCCTTCAACATCCAATCGTCCCAGCAGCTGGGGCAGATCCTTTTTGACAAGCTTCACCTTCCGACCCAGAAAAAGACGCGGAAGCGAACCGGCCATTCCACGGACGTGGAGGTTCTCCAGAGCCTGGCGCCGCTGCATCCTCTGCCCGAACGGGTGCTTCGGCACCGGACCCTGTCAAAGCTCAAGTCGACCTATACCGATGCCCTGATGGAACTGATTCACCCGGAAACCGGCCGCATCCATACGTCGTTCAATCAGACCGTGGCCGCCACCGGCCGGTTGAGCAGTTCGGATCCGAATCTGCAAAACATCCCGGTTCGCACCGAGGAAGGCCGCCAGATCCGCAGCGCATTTGTGCCCCGGACCGGCTGGCGCCTCGTATCGGCGGATTATTCCCAGATCGAGCTGCGCGTGCTGGCCCATGTTTCCGAGGATCCGATACTCGTCAAGGCGTTTGAAAACGACGAGGACATCCACTCCCGGACCGCTTCCGAGGTCTTCCAGGTCTTTCCGGAGATGCTCACCGACGATCTCCGGCGGCAGGCCAAGGTGATCAATTTCGGGATAATTTACGGGATGAGCCCCTTCGGGCTGGCAAAATCCCTCGGCATCAGCCAGGCCATGGCCAAAACCTATATTGATCATTATTTTAGTCGATATCGGGGCGTGAGCGACTACATCGATCACACCATCGCCGAGGCACGAAAGGCCAAGAAGACGAGCACGCTCCTTGGCCGCGTCCGCCCGTTGCCCGATATCGACAGCGCCAACCGCAACATTCGCCAGTTTGCCGAACGCACCGCCGTCAATACCCCCATTCAGGGAACGGCCGCCGATCTGATCAAGCTGGCCATGATCCGGGTCGACGCGGCGTTTGCCGGAAAGGGGATGCGCTCGGCCATGCTCCTTTCGGTCCACGATGAGATTGTTTTCGAAACGCCGCCGGAAGAGCTCGATGCGGCCATGGCCTTGGTGCGCGGGATCATGGAGTCGGTCTGGTCCCTCAAGGTTCCGTTGAAGGTGAATCTGGCAAGCGGTTCGGATTGGGCCGTGATTCACTGATTCGGAAACCGCCGGTCGGCGGTCCGGATGAATTCAACGCGTCGGCTGCAGGCGCGAGCCCGTCCAGGAGAGGAATTTGAATCCGCGGCAGGCGCGTGACCGGTTTGCCGCTATCCGTAGGTGTTGATGGTCTCGCCGATGCGGTCGGAGGTGATGACCGCGGGAGCGCCGTGCCGGTCGTAAACGGACGCAAACGCCCTCAGGTCGAGGTTCACCGTGGGCAGCGGGGATGCGCGGACAACGAATTCTTCCGGGCGCGGTTGGCCGGGCAGGAGATCGGCCGGGCGGAAGTGGTCTTGGAACGGATACCGGTCCTTGCCGACACGCGGTGTTCGTGCTAGGGGAACGTATGGCGGTCGTTCGGTAACGCGCATCAACGATGCCCCCATGCCGCATTGCGGTATGCCGATGGGTGTGGATTTGGCGTTTTGCAAGGAGCCGGCGGCCGAAGCGCGGGAGATGCGATGACATCGGCCGTCCTTGCCACCCGTACAAACCGAAAATATACCAGTTTATCTGTCGAGTCAATTAAAATTCAACATAATCGAAACGTTATGAATCAGAAACCAAACCATTTTTCCAGAGACACGCTTCTATCAACGGCATGGGGAAAAGACGGGGTGGTGCAACCGCCCCGCGGGGCGGATTCGGAGCGAATCCTGATTGTTGACGACGAGGGCGATATCCGGGATCTGTTGATGGACGGCATCTGGCGAAAGGGACTCGATTGCCGTTCGGCCAATAACGGCAGCGATGCCCTTCAGTTGCTCGCGACGGAAGGATTCGGGATCGTTTTGACCGACATCAACATGCCGGGAATGAACGGGCTGGAACTGGCCAGGCGGGTGCGGGCCCAATTCGATGCCGACGTGATCATCATCACCGGGTATGTGGGGGAGTTTGCCTACGAGGACATGATCGCCATCGGGGCGAGTGACTTCATTCAGAAACCGGTAACGCTGTCCGAACTGGTTGCCCGTCTGCGCCGGGTCCTTGCCGAGCGGCGCACACGGCAGGAGCGAAACCGTGCCCTCGAAGAGCTGCGAACCAATCTGGACAAGTTTCGGCGCGCCATGGACGGCGTTGTTTACGCCATGTCTCAGACCGTGGAAATGCGGGATCCGTATACCGCCGGTCACCAGCGGCGGGTGGCACGACTGGCAGTGGCCATCGCCAAAAAACTAGGACTCGCGCCGGATACCATCGAAGGATTGCACATGGTCAGCGTGATCCACGATCTGGGGAAAATCGCCGTGCCCACGGAAATCTTATGCAAGCCCGGCCCCTTGTCCGCCATCGAGTACGAAATCATCAAGACGCACCCCCGGGCCGGCTACGAGATCCTGAAATCCATCGAGTTTCCCTGGCCCGTGGCCGAGGTGGTGCACCAGCACCACGAGCGTTTGGATGGTAGCGGATATCCTCAGGGGCTCAGCGGCGCTCAGATTCTGCTGGAGACCCGGATTCTTTCCGTTGCCGATGTCTATGAGACCATGGCCACCCACCGGCCCTATCGCCCGGCCCTGGGCCGGGAGCATGCGTTGAAGGAACTCGCCGCGCACCGGGGAGCGCTCTATGATTCGACGGTGGTCGACGTCTGTGTGCAACTCGTTCAGCAGGACGAGTTTCGATTTTCCTGGGACCGTGAATGATTCACCGTTTTTGCCGGGAAACCGAATGCCGCCGCCCTTACGTCCATGACCATTACGCACTTTCGTTGAAAAACGATTCCTTGAGCATGTTCATGGCGATTTTATCGCCGTCCACGCGATAGGTTCCGTTTTTCAGGCGATTCTGAATGTCCGCGACTTTTTCATCACGGACGTCTGGAGTCGATTGGAGCTTGTCCTCCGCCGCCTGGACGTCTCGGGCCTCCTTTGACAAGCTCACCGTATCACCGGTTTGCGCCGGTTTGTCGGCTGCCGGGGACGCCGCGGGTGTTTGTTTCGCAGCCTGGACTTGGTTGACGTAAGCGTCAACGGCCGATGGCATGTTTTTCGTCGTGATTTCCATGGACATGGCTTCTCGCTCCTGGGATCGTGTCAAAAATCCTCTCGGGGAAAAGGGGCTGAAACGGCCGGGCGGCCGCTTCCCGGAACTGTTCTCAACCTCATTATCGGCATCTTCGAGCGAATCTTTAGCCCGGCGTTCGAAAAAAATTTTCTTGCCACGAACGGCCGCATGCCGCCCGGCGCTCGGGACCTCTTCCCGCGGCGGATCGCCCGCGCCGCTGTGGGAATAACTTGAGTTGTCGCCTTTCCTGAGATATGACAGCCCGGTCCTGAGGATGCGCCATCGGGCGGGCGAAGGGCCAAAGTCCCAAAGGCGGCGCGCGTTTTCAAGGATTCGGAACGGCTCGGATCGTTTTCTCCGACGTGCAGATCCCGTCCCCCGGCGAATCGCGGACACCATTACCATAGCAGCCTTTTCTGCGGTTGCCAACGTTCGGCCGGTGGCCGGCACACCCCCCGGGAT
>JBJKPT010000663.1:0-6467 GCA_046706045.1 Desulfobacterales bacterium | reverse complement strand
CGCGGCAAGCTCACCGGGGCCAAGAGGGTATCGGATTTGCGTACCCGTGGTTTTCATCATTGGCCATTGAGCGGAATGGTTGTGCTTTTTGAAGCGATGCGGAATCGAAAGCGGTACAGGGGCTGGGCAGAGCCCGAGCAGGGTAAGAAATCGGAATTGGATGAAGGGACGGAACTTGAATTGAAAATAGGCTAAGCGGTTCCCGGTATTTCCCGGAACCGCTTAGCCTACTATGTTGTGGTGCCGAAGGCCGGAATCGAACCGGCACGGGCGTTGCCCACAGCGCCCTCAACACTGCGTGTCTACCATTTCCACCACTTCGGCGCGAATTATCTCTTATGCTATTTTGTTTTTGCCGGTATTTTCGGAACTGCGGTTTGCGGGGCCGGTTGGGTAATCGGCGTTTTGGTATTCATCATCACCGATTGTTCTCCGGAACGGTTGGTGCCCATGTAAGCAAGGCTGAGCGATGTGATCATGAAAATGATCGCCGCAACCGTGGTCGCTTTTCCGAGAAACGTCGAGGCCCCGGAGCTGCCAAACAATGTCTGGCTGGACCCGGCGCCGAAGGCGGCCCCCATGTCAGCACCTTTCCCGGTTTGCAACAGCACGATCAGGATCAGTGCGATGCTGACAACAACATGAATGGTAACGAGTAAAATAGACATTTAGGATCTATTGTAACAAACGATCTGTATGAAGGTTTTCGCTTCCAGACTGGCACCGCCCACCAGCGCCCCGTCCACATCGGGCATCGACATCAATTCGGACACGTTGCCCGGTTTTACGCTGCCGCCATACAGGATGCGGATGGTTTCGGCTGCAGTTTCTCCGAGAGATCCGGCCAGACGTCGGCGAATGTATTGATGAACTTCTTGCGCCTGTTGGCTCGTTGCCGTTTTGCCGGTGCCAATGGCCCAAATCGGTTCGTATGCAATGGCTGCCTTGCATAAGCCATCCAAAGGAAGCCCTTTTAAACCGATTTGCATTTGTTTGTCAAGCACCGAAAAGGTTTTTCCTGTTTTGCGTTCTGCTTCCGATTCGCCCACGCAGATAACGGCGCACAACCCGGACGAAAGGGCAGAACACAGTTTTCGATTGACGGTCTCATCGGTTTCTCCGAAATATTGTCGACGTTCGGAATGGCCGAGAATCACGTAACGGCATCCCGCGGCGCTCAGCATTTCGGCGGATATTTCACCGGTAAAGGCCCCCTCGGCAGGCCAGTGCATGTTTTGGGCGCCGAGCGCGATGGGGCTTCCGGCAATGGCGGCGCCAACCGCGGCGAGGTCGACAAAGGGCGGGGCGATCATCACCTCGACCGAAAGCGCGGAAGGAAGCAACGACACCAGTTGCCGGGCCGTCGCCTCGGCCTCCTGCGGTGTTTTGTACATTTTCCAGTTGCCGGCAATCAAAGGAATGCGTTTGCCCATCGTCATGGCTTTCCTGGAGTTTGATTGGATCAGAGTTGCCCGCCGATCATTGCCGCGAGGTCGACCATCCGCGTGGAATAGCCCATTTCGTTGTCGTACCAGGACAAGACCTTGACCATGTCGCCCACGACATACGTCGTCAGCGAATCCACGATGGATGAAAGGGTCGAGCCATTGAAGTCCGAAGAAACGAGCGGCAGCTCGCTATACCCCAAGATCCCCTTGAGTTCGCCTTCGGCGGCTTCTTTCAGGGCCGCGTTGACATCGGATACCCCGATCCCCGATTTATCCACGGCTGCGACCAGATCGACGATGGAAACATTCGGGGTGGGTACCCGGATGGCCAGGCCGTTGAGCCGCCCTTCCAGTTCCGGCAGCACCAATGCCACCGCGCGGGCCGCTCCCGTGGTGGTCGGAATCATGGAAAGGGCTGCGGAGCGGGCGCGTCGCAGGTCCTTGTGGGGAAAATCGAGCAAGCGCTGATCGCCGGTGTAGGAATGCACCGTGGTCATCAGACCGCGGCGCAATCCGAAATTTTCCAGAATCACTTTCGCGACCGGGGCCAGGCAGTTGGTCGTGCAGGACGCGTTGGAGACGATATGGTGCTGGCGGGGGTCGTATTTCGTATGGTTCACCCCCATGACCACGGTAATGTCCGGATCTTTCGCCGGTGCCGAGATGATGACCTTCCGGGCCCCGGCGCTCAGATGCCGGGCCGCACTTTCCCGATCGCGGAACAGGCCGGTGCATTCGGCCACGATGTCGATGCCCAGATCTTTCCACCCCAACATCGCCGGATCTTTTACGGAGGTGATGGGAATGGTCGCGCCGTTCACGATGAGGCTGTCCGGCGTGTGGGAAACCGCTGCGTCGAGTTTCCCGTGGACCGAATCGTAGGTCAGCAAATGGGCCATGGTGGCCGCATCCGTCAAGTCGTTGATGGCCGCCACCTCCACTCCCGGATGCGTGAGGGCGGCTCGGCACACCATTCTTCCGATTCTTCCAAAACCGTTGATTGCCATTCGAATGGCCATGTTGCCTCCTTCGTACCCATCGCGATGGGCACGTTTTTGCTTGAGATCAACCCTGCCGTCATTCGCGAGGAGTTCCCTTTAAAATACCGCTGGCTACAGAGATACTGCGTTTTCCGTATTTTTCAAGGGTATGGACCAGATCCGGCAGCGTTTGCTTTTTCCGCGCATTGATGGATTTGATCAGAATCGGCAGGTTCACGCCGGAGAGCACTTCGATGCTTCCCTCATCCAGAAACGAATAGCTCAGGTTGGAAGGGGTACCGCCGAACATATCCGTCAAGAGCAGGATGCCGTTTTTCTGGTTGACGTTTTTGATGGCCGCGGCGATTTTCTTGCGCATCGCTTCCGGGTCATCTTCAAGACATACGGAGACGGCCGATAAGGCTTCCGGGGAGTGGCCCAGGACGAATTGGGCCGCCTCGATCAGAGCATCTCCCAGCTGGCTGTGGGTAACGAGGATGATTCCAATCATATCGAGCAGTTCCGAGTGCCCGCAACTGGCCGCAAGGCGCCACCCGCAATGGATGGAACGCCGCCGCCAGGGGCGCTATTTGCCAATGTCCCGGTGGGAGATTTCGATGGCCGTTCCATGCTTTCGCAAATGGTCGAAAACGGCCCGCGCAATGGCCACCGATCGATGCCGGCCGCCGGTACACCCAATACCGATGGTCAGGTAGGCCTTCCCCTCCTTTTCATACATGGGGATGAGAAAGTCAAGAAGGCCCAGGTAGCGGTTCAAAAAGTCCTGGGTTTCCTCATGATGGAAGATGAAATTGCGGACCGCTTCGTCTTCGCCGCTCAGCGGTTTGAGATGGGGGACGAAATAGGGGTTCGGCAAAAAACGCACATCCATCACGAGGTCCGCGTCTGACGGCGGGCCGAATTTAAAACCGAATGAAATGATCGCGATGCGCATGGGGACGCGTTTTCCCCCTTTGTCAAGCATTCGCAAAATCGTCGATTTGAGCTGGTGCACGTTGCATTCCGAGGTATCGATGATTTTATCGGCGGCATCGCGCAGCGGACGAAGTTGGCGGGCTTCGGCCTGGATGGATTCGATCAGGGTCTGGCCCTTGGCCAGGGGGTGGTGCCGGCGGGTTTCGTTGTAGCGACGAAGAAGCACTTCGTCGCCGGCTTCCAGAAACAGGATGGTAAAATGATAGCCGCTGTTTCGCAAATCGGAGAAAATTCGATGGTAGGACTGGATGAAGGATTTTTCACGAAGATCCATCACAAAGGCCAGTCCGGCGAAATCCCCATCGGCCCGAAGCGGCAGTTCCAGGAATTTGGGCAGCAAGGCCACCGGCATGTTGTCCACACAATAATAGCCGGCATCCTCAAAGGCGTTGACGGCGGTACTCTTTCCGGAACCGGAACGACCGGTGATGATATAGATGTCCATGCTTTTCATGATTGGCAGGCATCCGGCTAAAAATCTTCATCTTCCTCTTCGATCAGGGCATAGATGTCGTTTTGGGTTTCGGCCTCCATCAAGCGGGCCTTGAATGGATCGTTTTTCAGAATCCGCGAAATCCGGGCAAGCAACCGCAAATGCAGGCCGGTGGATTTTTCCGGGGTTATCAGCAGGAAAAAGATATGGGTGGGTTTTCCGTCCAGGGACTCGAAGTCCACGCCCTTGCGACTGAGTCCGAACCCCAGAATCAGCTTCTCGATGTTGCGCAGTTTCCCATGAGGAATCCCGATGCCGCCACCGATACCGGTGCTGCCCAGGCGTTCCCGCTCCATGAGCACCCTTACCATCTCATCGGGGTGGACGCCGTACAAGGAGGCCACGGGAAGGACCAGTTCCGACAGCACGCCGTCTTTATCCGTTGCCTGAAGGTCCGGAAGAATCGCTTCTTTTTTCAGCACATCCAGTATTTTCATGCGTCGATGGATCTCCGTATCCGAATGCTGGGCAACGGTCAATGGCCATGCGATAAACCGGTGCTGGGCTGGATCAGCCCGAGATTGCCATCCGCGCGCCGGTAAAGCACGTTGATGCGATCGGTGCGGGCGTTGGTGAATACCATGAATGCGTGCTCGGACAGGGCCATCTGCAACATGGCCTCTTCGATGTCCATGGGCTTGTACTCGATTTCCTCGATGAACACCTGAGGTTCCGACCCTCCGGCAGGGGGCTCCGCGGCGGCCGGCAGGCGGTTTTTGCCCCTGGGTTTTGCCCCACGCCGATCCCAGTGTTTTTCTTTGCTTTTCTTAATCTGGGCGTCAATCTTGTCCAGCACCATGTCAATGGCCGCGTACATGTCTTCGGTCGATTCCTTTCCAAAGATTGAAAGGCGATCGCCGGAAATACTGATTTCGGCGATGTGCCGATGCTTTTCCACCGACAGCACCACCGTGGCTTCGGCCGGGTGGTTGAGATACTTGTCCAGGCGATCGAGCTTGCCCGTAACGTAATCGCGCAGCGAGTCCGAGGAATCGATGTTTTTAAAGGTGACGGAGGTCTGCATGCATTCCCTTTCGCTAAATCTCTTTGCGCTTGTTGGACGGAAGAATTCGCATGATCTCCCGGTATTTTGCAACGGTACGGCGGGCGATGTCGATGTTTTCCTGTTCAAGAATCTGGGCGATTTTTTCGTCGCTGAACGGATGTTTGGTATCCTCGCCGTCGATGATTTTCTTGATCCGGTCCATGACGCTCGCGGACGCCACCGCCTCACCGTGGACCCGCTGAATGGAACTGTTGAAGAAGTATTTCAGTTCGAAAATGCCCTGGGGCGTGTGGGAGTACTTGTTGGTGGTCACACGGCTGATGGTCGATTCGTGCATGCCGATATCCTCGGCGACGTCGCGAAGGACCATGGGCTTGAGGTAGCGGATGCCTTTGTCGAAGAATTCCCTCTGAAATTTCAAAATGCTCTCCATCACCCGGTAGATGGTCTTCTGGCGCTGGTGGATGCTTCGGATCAGCCACGCCGCCGAGCGCATTTTTTCCTGGACGTATTCCTTGGCGTCGCCGGTGATCTGTTCGCCGCGTCGGATGGCGTTTTTGTAATAGGAATTGACGCGCAGCTTGGGCATTCCGTCGTCATTGACCACGATGATGAATTCATCGCCCAGCTTATGAACGTAGATATCCGGCGTGATGTATTGGGGTTCTTCGTCGGAAAACTCCCGACCCGGTCGCGGTTCAAGGCCTTGGATGATTTGAACGGCCGAGCGGACCTCCTCCAGGCTGACTTTCAGTGCCCGGGCGATGGCTTTATAATTGCGGTTTTCCAGGTTCGCGAGGTGGTTTTCGATGATTTCGGTGACGATGGTATTCTTCAGGCCCAGCCCCCGGGCTTGGATCATCAGGCATTCGCGCAGGTCCCGGGCGCAGACCCCGATCGGATCGAAGGATTGCATCAGAAAAAGGACGTCTTCGACCTCGTCCGTGGTGGCCTCGGCCTGTCGGCACAGGCCCTCCAGATCGATGTCGAGATATCCGTCCCGGTTCAGGTTGCCGGCGATCAGGCTGCCGATGCGTTCCTCGGCTTCGCTCGGACGGGCCATGAGCAACTGCCAGAGCAGGTGATCCTGAAGGCTGTCCTTTCGGGCGAGAAACGGTTCGAAGCCCGGGGATTCCTTTCGCTCGGTTTCGTAAATGACCTTGCCCGGCGTGTTGTATTCATCGATGTAGTTGCTCCAATCCGTATCGGACATGAGCTTTTCTTCGATGCTCACTTCCCGCATGGCATCGCCCTCGTCGGGCTGGGGTTCGGTCTCCTCCCCCGGAGGGCCGTCGGTGAACGACTCCTGGATTTCTTCCAGCGCCGGGTTTTCCTGAAGCTCCTGGGTGATGGTTTCCATCAGTTCAAGCCGTGACAGCTGCAACAGCTTGATGGCCATCTGCAATTGCGGCGTCATGATGAGCTGCTGCGTCAGCTTGAGCTGTTGTCGTAATTCCAGTGCCATGGTTACAACCTGAACTCTTCTCCCAGGTAGATCCGCCGGGCCACTTCGCTTTGGGCGATTTCTCCAGGCGTCCCGGATT
>JBJKPT010000662.1:0-2194 GCA_046706045.1 Desulfobacterales bacterium | reverse complement strand
GCCCGGACCTTCCGGCGAGCAATGCGTCGAGGCCCGGGTGCTGATCCATCTTCCATCGGGGGCAAAGCGTCTCCGGGAGGTTTCGGTCCATGCGCTACGGCCAAAAGAACGCGAATCTGCACCTTGCCCGCTACAACCGGCGGGCAAACCGGGAAATGTACGATGTGCTCGCAACGTTGACCGATAAGGCGCGCAAGCGAGACTGCGGATCCTGGTTCGGCTCGATTCACAAAATTTTGAACCATCTGATCGTTGGGGACCTGCATTGGCTCCATCGGTTCAAGCCGATTTTTCCGGAGTCGACGGTGCTCGCCGATCCCGCATTGGCGCCTGCCAACCTCTCCTGGCAACACGATCTTCACGAGGATTTTGATGCGTTAAGGCAGGAAAGGACTTTCGTCGACGAAAGAATCATCGAATGGTTCGAAGAACTCCCCGAAAATCGATATGGTGAGCCGTTTCAATATCGCGACTCCGCCGGAAATCTCCGGAATGCGATGGCCGGCCAGGCGTTTGCGTTTTTGTTTCTTCACCAGGCTCACCACAGGGGACAGATTTCCCAGGTATTGGACGCATTGGGATTGCCGAACAACTTCGCGGACAACGGTCCGTTTCTCGAAGGCCCCCGATAACCGAATGCACGCATCCAGGGACCGTTTCTCGAATCCATCTCAAAAAAGTCTTTTCATCCGATTTCTGGGTCGAGCACTCGTCTCAAGTCCCCGACAACCGCGAGCATGCCCGCGGGTTGAGCCTCGGCCTCGCCTTGATTTCGACCAAAAATCCAAATGTTGAGACGGCTTCTCAGTTAACCGGACGTTTTTCCCGCAATGGCGCGGGGCCTGCAGCCGAAAAATCCATTCGCACGGGTGACCCATGGAAAAATCGTTTCAACTTGCAGGCAGAATTCGAAGTTTCAAGTCCGCATTTGTTGGGATATGGACCATGCTGAAATCCCAGCACAATGCGTGGGTTCACGCATGCGCGACCGTGGCCGTTGTGGCGGGAGGGCTCTTTTGGGGCATTTCATCTTCCGGATGGTGCCGGCTGATCCTGGCGATGACGGCCGTCTGGGTGGCCGAAGCCTTCAATACGGCGATTGAATTTCTCGCCGATGCCGTGTCTCCCCAATTTCATCCACTCGTCAAGCATTCCAAAGACATCGGTGCGGGCGCCGTACTGATATCGGCCATCGGGGCGCTCGTTGTCGGATGGTTGGTATTTGGGCCCCATTTCGCCAGACTGATCAAGTAGGGGTTGAAAACCATGCGCTTTCCCTTGAACAGGATCAGACCCCATTTTCCGGACAAAAACAATCAAGGCGGCCGACGACCGGGTTTTGATACGACTTTGTTCAGAAAGTTATCCTATGCACTATTCGCCATCGGGATGGCAGCTTCTACGATCATTTATTTCGTGGCGAGTCCCGCCCCGGAAAATCCTTTCGGTTATGACCCTTTATACACAAAAAAGTATTTGCATGACTTAGAAGTATACGGAGGCACATTGAACATTATTTCAGCAGAGTTCATGCAATGGTTCGGCGGACTCTGGCATGGGCATAACCTGGCGTATACCGTGGCTTTTATGACATTGATCGTTTCATGTCTTTTTTGGGCCATCGGTTCTCCTGAGAATCATCCTGCCGAGAACGGCTCGGGTAAAAACGGCGGATCGTAAAACGCGATGCATCATCGGCCGGCCGCCGGGCCGGCGGCTTTCATCGGAAAGACACGGCGTGTCCGCCAAAAAGCCGGAAAAGCAAGCCAAACCGGCACGGGGCCGAAGATGAAGGCCCCTCGGAAAATTTTCGAAGGGGAAACGGAAAATTTTTCAATCATTCGGGAGGCATCATCATGAACGTCGGATTCATCGGATTGGGCCGTATGGGAACCGGGATGGCGGCAAACCTGTTAAAGGCCGGTCATGGGGTTACCGTTTACAATCGCACCCCCGCCAAACGGCAGGAACTGGTCCATAAAGGCGCCCGTCCCGGCGACCGCGTGGCCGACGCCTGCCGGGGTGAAGCGGTCATCACCATGCTGGCCGACGATTCCGCCCTCGAGGGCGTGGTTCACGGCGAAAACGGCTTGATCGGAAGTTTACCCAAGGGCGCCGTTCATGTCTGCATGGCCACCATCGGCGTTTCGTTGTCGGAAAAGCTATCCGCGCTGCACGCCGAGGCCGGCCAGCG
>JBJKPT010000661.1:0-8285 GCA_046706045.1 Desulfobacterales bacterium | reverse complement strand
AATCCGGGACGCCTGGAGAAATCGCCCAAAGCGAAGTGGCCCGGCGGATCTACCTGGGAGAAGAGTTCAGGTTGTAACCATGGCACTGGAATTACGACAACAGCTCAAGCTGACGCAGCAGCTCATCGGCACGCTGGCTCCGCTCGGCCCGGGACAGCGGCATGGTCTCCAGTATGGCGAGCACGTTTTGTCGAACCGTCAGCTTACGAAAAATCGACGTTTCCTGGGGCAGGTAACCGACCCCATACCGGGCCCGAAGGTACATCGGGTAATCGGAAATGTCCGTATCGTCAAGCAATACCTTCCCGCCATCGGGTCGGACCATGCCGACGGTCATGTAGAACGTCGTGGTCTTGCCGGCGCCGTTCGGTCCGAGCAGGCCGACCACATCGCCGCTGCCGATATCCAGACGGACGGATTTGACCACGCGTCGCCCGTTGTAACGTTTGACCAGGTCCACAAGAGATAGCCGTGCCATCGTGGAATCACCTTGCCTGCCCGGTTTGGCCGGCTGGCGGGGCCGGTTTTTCAAGGATTTTCTTGTCGGAAACGATCACCGCCTGGACCCGGCCCGCTTTGCCGCCCTCCACCCGCACGCGGTCCGACGGCCGGTCGACCACGATCTTCTCGCCAGTGACCGTGTTGGCCCCGTTGGTGACGGTGGCTCCCGGGCCGAACAGCTCAAGAATTCCGGTTGTTGTATTGTAGACCGCCTTCTTTGCCTTCGCAACCTTGTCGTCGAAGTGGATCACCACGTGCCCCGAGGCTTCGATGTGCCGGATGGCCGGCGCCGATGCGGGGGTGTCTTTTTCGTTGGCGGCCGCTTTTCCGTAGGTGACCCGGAGGGTGTCGGCGGTGAGCACGGTGTTGCCCTGTACCGCGCGCACGTCGCCGGAAAAGACGGCGGATTCGCTCTTGTTGTCCACGGTGAGCCGCTCCGATGAAATCTTTACGGGCACCGGGGCATTCGCCGGCGGCGACTGCGCGCGGGCGTCGGCCGCCGAACAGGCCGCGGCCACGATCATGGCGGCAAGCAGGGTCGGCAAACCTCGGCCGATTCTAGTGAACGACATCACGAAGGATTCCTTTTACCTTGCCATGAAATCGAGCGATCTGTGAATTGATATCGACGGTCATGGCGTCTGCGCTCAGATCGGCCCAAGGGCCTTTCACCCGCACCGGCCGATCCGCATTCAACCGGTTTTCCTTGTGGTTGTAGAGCATGTGGCTCGTTTCCATTTGATAGCCGTCGTTGTGTACCACAACATGGCCGGAGACTTCAATGTCGTTGGTCTCGGTATTCAATTTCCCGGTATCGGCCGACAGGGTCACGCTGCTGCCATCGGTCAGAAAATACGTCACGTTGGGGCGGATCAGGCGCAATCGGTGATGCCCCTGATTCAACTGCGCCCCGTCGGCGATCAATCGCCATTCGCAACGGTTTTCACAGGTGGCGGTATGTTCGAAATGGCCGAGGGAGATATCCGCATTGCCGGCGTCGGATACGGGGATGGGCTGCGACGTGCCGCCGGTGCCGCGGTATCCGATCAGAACGGTGATGATCCCGGCAAATCCGATGACCACGGTGGACACAAAAAGGCGGCGGATGAAAATGCTTCGTCGGGTTCGCATGGCTATTGCGGCACGCTCCGAGACCGCACGGGTCCGCGGTAGCGCTCGAGAACCGCCTCCCACTGCCCTTGGGCCGCGAGAAGTGCCTCGCAAACCTCCCGGACGGCCCCGTTTCCGCCCGAAGCGCGGGTGACCAGGTTCGCGGCTTCGCGCACCACGGGGTGGGCATCGGCCACGGCGATGCCGCAGCCGACGCGGCGCATCAGGGGTAGATCCGGCAGATCATCGCCCATGAACGCCGTCTCATTCGCTGTAAGGCCGGTCTGGGACAAAATTTTTTCCAGGACGGCGGCTTTGTCCGTGATGCCGTCCATCAACAGGGGGATCCCCAAATCGTTGCACCGGTGGCGCAATGCCGCCGATCGTCGTCCGGTCACGATGCCGATCCGGATCCCGGCGTTCATGGCCATGCGGATGCCGAAGCCGTCGCGAACGTGAAACGCCTTGATCTCTCCGCCGCTGTCGCCGTAAACGATGCGTCCATCGGTGAGGACCCCGTCCACATCGAGGAGCAACAGCCGGATCGGTGTCAGGGCGGTGCCGGAAAGCCCATCGATCATGGGGTGACCTCCCGCGGGGCGGGGGACGCGAGTGCGGCTCGCCGAATGGCGATCAACCGGTCGAGAAGCGCCGGAACCGTATCGAGATAGAGGGAGTTGGGGCCGTCGCAAAGGGCATGGTCCGGATCGGGGTGGGTTTCGAGAAAGACGCCGTCGGCACCCGCGGCCACCGCAGCGCGCGCGAGGACCGGCGCGTATTCCCGCTGCCCGCCGGAGCGGGTGCCCTCCCCACCGGGCAACTGGACGCTGTGGGTCGCATCGAAGATCACCGGGCAGCCCGTTTGCTGCATGATCGGGATGCTGCGAAAGTCGACCACCAGGTTGTTGTATCCAAATGAGGCCCCCCGCTCGGTCAGAAGAATCCGGTCGTTTCCGGAATCGATCACCTTTTCCACCACGTTTTTCATGTCCCAGGGAGCCAGAAACTGCCCTTTTTTGATGTTGAGCGGTTTGCCGGTCCGGGCCGCGGCGGAGAGCAGATCGGTCTGTCGGCATAAAAACGCCGGGATCTGGATCACGTCGAGGACCTCGGCGGCCGAATGGATTTCTTCGGTCGAGTGGACATCCGAGAGCACCGGCAGATCGAATTCATCCCGGACGCGTTCGAGGAGGCGAAGCCCCTCGTAGAGTCCGGGACCTCGGAACGAGCGGATGGACGATCGGTTGGCTTTATCGTAGGAGGCCTTGAAAATGCAGGGGATGCCGCGGGCCTCGGTTGTCTCGCGCAAGCGCTCGGCGATTTTCAGGGTGATCGAAGCCTCCTCGATCACGCAAGGCCCGGCGATGACCAGGAGCGGTGCGTTGCTTCCGAACGTCACGTCCCGGGTTCCGATGCGGTAATGGGTTTTCATGGTGGGTGTCCTTCCGGCGCCGATGGGTGAACCAAAACGCGCCGAAAATAAGGAATTCAACAGTTTCAGTAAGTTATATTTAAAATGATCCCATCTATCCCGCAGCCCCCCAAAAGTCAAGGCAGGAAAAACGACCTTGATCACCCCCGGGGAAGCTGATAATGTCAGCTTTTAACGTCGATTCAGGTGGGTTTCATTATAACTAATTGAAATAAAATAAGAAAATATCCTATCCCCACCAACGGATGCTAATGTGCAACGCACCGGTCGGCACCCGTTTTTCCACGCCCCGGGTGGCCAGGAGTGTTGATGATGCCAACGTCGTGCAAGGTCAAGAAAACCTACCGGGAAATCAACGAAAAAATCCGTTCCGGAGAGGTGGTTGTGGTCACCGCCGAGGAGATGGTCGATATCGTCCGGGACAACGGCGCCATCGAGGCGGCGCGGCAAGTCGATGTCGTGACCACGGGGACTTTTGCCCCGATGTGTTCTTCCGGCGCGTTTCTCAATTTCGGACACAGCAAGCCGCCCATCAAGGCGTCCCGGGTCTGGATCAACAACGTGCCGGCCTATGCCGGCCTGGCAGCGGTGGATTGCTACATCGGCGCCACCGAACCCTGCGACGACGACCCGTTGAACAAGGTCCACCCCGGGGAGTTTGCCTACGGCGGGGGGCATGTGATCCAGGATCTGGTGGCCGGTAAGCGCGTTTACCTCAAGGCCGAGGCCTATGGCACGGATTGCTACCCGAATCGGCTGACGGAGAAGCCGATCGCCTTGAAGACGATTCCGAACGCGGTGCTCTGCAATCCACGAAACGGCTACCAGAATTACAATTGCGCCATCAACCTCACCGCCAAGACGATCTACACCTACATGGGGGCCTTGAAGCCCAGGGCCGGCAACGCCAACTATTGCAGTGCCGGGCAACTGAGCCCCTTGTTAAACGACCCTTTTTATATGACCATCGGGATCGGCACCCACATCTTTCTCGGGGGCGGGGAGGGCTATGTGACCTGGAGCGGCACCCAGCACAACCCCAATGTCGAGCGCGCCGAGAATGGCACCCCCCTTTCCCCGGCCGGAACCCTCTGGGTCATGGGCGATTTGAAAACCATGAGTTCCGACTGGCTGGTCGGTGCGAGCATCCAGGGATACGGCTGCTCGCTGATCGTCGGGCTGGGGATCCCCATTCCGATCCTGAACGAGGCGATCGCCGGGTACACGGGTGTTTCCGACGAGGCCCTGTTTACCCAGATCATCGATTACGGCGGCGATTATCCGGCGGGAAACGCCAAATCCCTCGGCCAGGTGAGTTACGCGGAGCTGAAAAGCGGAACCATCGCATTTCAGGGGCGAAGGATTCCGACCGTGCCGTTATCCAGCTACGTCAAGGCGCGGGAGATCGCCGAAATCCTGAAATCGCGGATCGGCGCCGGAACGTTTCTCCTGGGGGAGCCGCAGACGACGCTTCCGGCGGCGTGACGTTATGCCCGAAACGCTTCGGACCTTCGTTGCCGTGCCGTTGCCGGAAACCGTCCGTGACGTTGCGGCCCGATTGCAGGATCGGTTGCGGCACCAGGGCCTTTCCATGCGCTGGGTGAAACCCGAGGGCATCCACCTGACCCTGAAATTTCTCGGTGACGTATCCTCCGATGCGCTCGATGGCATCGCCGCCGTTTTGGCCCGGGTGGCGGCCGGTGCGGCGCCCCTCGACCTTCGGGCCGCCGGCCTGGGCGTGTTCCCGGGCATCCGGCAGCCGCGGGTGCTCTGGATGGGCATTCAGGGCCCCACCGATCGGTTGATCGGACTGGCCCGAAGGATCGATTCCGACCTTGCCGATTGCGGTTTTGCCGTCGAGAAGCGGCCGTTCCGGGCGCACCTGACCCTGGCGCGGGCCCGCGCACCCATTGAGCCCCGGCACCTTGGCGAGGCGCTGGCAGCCGAGGGCGGGTTCGACCCGGTACCCTTTGCCGCCGGGGAGATTGTGCTCTACCGAAGCGAACTCAAACCCGACGGTGCGGTGTATACCCGTCTGGCGACTTGGCCGTTGACCCGAACGGCCGCACCCGATTGATCGTCAACCAGGAGGATCTCATGGCCATGAACACGGAAAAGTCCCGCGCCGTCGAAAGCGCAATGTCCCAGATTGAGCGTCAGTTCGGCAAAGGTTCCATCATGAAGCTCGGAAGCCAGCCCGTCGTCAAGGTGCCGGTGATCGCCACGGGGTCCCTGGCCCTGGACAAGGCCCTGGGCATCGGGGGGCTCCCCCGGGGACGGATTGTCGAAATCTACGGTCCGGAATCCTCCGGCAAGACCACCCTCGCGCTGCATGCCGTGGCCGAGGTCCAGCGGCAGGGCGGGATCGCCGCCTTTATCGATGCCGAACATGCCCTTGACACGTCCTATGCCCGCAAGCTCGGCGTCAACTGCGACGACCTGCTCGTCTCCCAGCCGGACACCGGCGAGCAGGCCCTGGAAATTGCCGACATGCTGGTCCGCAGCGGCGCGATCGACGTGGTGGTCATCGACTCGGTGGCCGCCTTGGTCCCCAAGGCCGAAATCGAGGGCGAGATGGGGGACTCCCACATGGGCCTTCAGGCCCGGCTCATGAGCCAGGCCCTGCGAAAGTTGACCGGTACCATCAGCAAAACGCACACGACGCTGATTTTCATCAACCAGATCCGAATGAAGATCGGGGTGGTCTTCGGAAATCCGGAAACCACCACCGGCGGCAATGCCCTGAAGTTCTATGCTTCGGTGCGCCTGGATATCCGCCGCGTGGGCAGCATCAAGGAGGGCCAGGACGTGGTGGGCAACCGCACCCGGGTGCGGGTGGTGAAGAACAAGCTCGCGCCGCCGTTCCAGGAGGCCGAGTTCGATGTTTATTATGGCGAGGGGATCTCGCTGATCGGCGATCTCATCGACCTGGGGGTGGCGGCCGGCATCGTCGAAAAGAGCGGTTCCTGGTATTCCTACGAGGGCGAGCGGATCGGCCAGGGCCGACAGAACGTGAAAGCGTTTTTCAATGAAAATCCGGACATCTTCAAGAGCGCGCTGGCCCGGGTGCGGGCCTCTCTCGGGCTGACGGACGGCGACGGCGAAGAACCGGCAAAGGAAGCAAAATAGCGCCCCTATCTGGAGAAAGCCCCATGACTGGCAACGACATCCGCAAGCGATTTCTCGACTATTTCGAAAAGTACAACCATCAGGTCGTGAGAAGTTCGTCTCTGGTACCGGCTGACGATCCGACCCTGCTCTTTACCAATGCTGGCATGGTCCAGTTCAAACGAACCTTTCTCGGCGAAGAAAAACGGGCCTACAACCGGGCGGTCACGTCCCAGAAATGCGTGCGGGCCGGCGGCAAACACAACGATCTCGAAAACGTCGGCTACACGGCCCGCCACCACACGTTTTTCGAAATGCTCGGGAATTTCAGCTTCGGCGATTATTTCAAGGAAAAAGCCATCGAATTCGGATGGGATCTGCTGACCAACGGCTACGGCCTGCCGGCGGACAAGCTCTGGGTGTCGATCTATCAAGACGACGACGAGGCCTTCGATCTGTGGCACCGGGGTATCGGGGTGCCGGCGGAGCGGATCGCACGGCTCGGGGAGAAGGACAATTTCTGGGCCATGGGCGATACCGGCCCCTGCGGTCCGTGCAGCGAGATTCACATCGACCGGGGCGGCCCCTGCGAGTTCGGGAACCCCAACTGCGGGGTGGATTGCGACTGCGACCGGTTCCTCGAGATCTGGAACCTTGTCTTCATGCAGTTCAACCGGGACGCCTCGGGCACGCTGACCCCGCTGCCCAAACCGAGCATCGACACCGGCCTGGGCCTGGAGCGGATGGCCTCCATCATCCAGAACGTGCACAGCAATTACGACACGGATCTCATCGCGCCGATCATGCACCGGGCCGAGGCCCTTTCCGGCCGGCGCCTGGGCACGGACACGGCCTCGGATGTCGCGATGAAAGTGATCGCCGACCACAGCCGGGCCGCGGCGTTTCTCATCGGCGACGGCGTCCTGCCCTCGAACGAGGGCCGGGGCTACGTCCTTCGCCGGATCATGCGCCGGGCCATCCGCTACGGCCGCAACATCGGCCTCGTCAAACCGTTTCTTCACGAAACCGCCCAGGTCGTTTTCAAGATCATGAAACCGGCCTACCCGGAATTGACCGATTCCGCGGCGTTCATCACCAGTGTCATCAAAAACGAGGAAGAGCGTTTTTCCGAGACCCTGGACCACGGTCTGAAGGTGTTGAACGAAAGCCTCGCGGATCTCCGGGCCAAAGGCGAGCACCGCGTGCCCGGCCATCTCATCTTCAAGCTCTACGATACCTTCGGGTTCCCGGTGGACATCATCCGCGACGTGGTCCGCGACGAGCGCTTCGAACTGGACATGGCGGGCTTCGATGCGGACATGGACCGGCAGCGGGCCCAGAGCCGGGCGAAGGTCTCCTTCGCCGAAATCGGCCAGGCCTACCGGAACCTCACCGCCCGGGGGGTGAAGACGCCGTTCACCGGCTACGATCGGACCCAGGACAAGGCCACGGTGAGGCTTCTGGTCGTCGACGATGCGGCGGTGGAGGCGGCCGACGCCGGTCGGGCGGTGGCCGTCGTCACGGACCGCACCCCGTTTTACGGCGAGGCCGGGGGCCAGGTGGGCGATGGGGGGACCATCACCGGCGAGGGCGTGCGGGTGCGGATCACCGACACCAAGAAAGATCCCACCGGGTTGATCATTCACCAGGGCGAGGTTCTCGAAGGCCGCATCCGGGCGGGGCAATCCGTGACCCTTTCGGTGGACACCGAGGCCCGGGCGGCCACGGCCCGAAACCACACGGCCACCCATATCCTCCACGCGGCCTTGCGCCGGGTCCTGGGCGACCATGTCAAGCAGGCCGGCTCCCTCGTGGCCCCGGATCGGCTGCGGTTCGATTTCACCCATTTTTCCATGATCGACCCCGAGACCCTCAACCGGATCGAGGCCATGGTCAACGCCCATATCCGTGAAAACGTCGACACCCACACCGTCGAGATGGATGTCGAAGCGGCGTTTCAATCCGGGGCCATGGCGCTTTTCGAAGAAAAATACGGGGACCGGGTCCGGGTGGTGCAGCTCGCCGATTTTTCCAAGGAACTTTGCGGCGGCACCCACACCCGGCGGACCGGCGATATCGGGCTCTTTGCGATCCTCGGCGAATCGGGTGTCGCCGCCGGCGTGCGCCGCATCGA
>JBJKPT010000660.1:0-3425 GCA_046706045.1 Desulfobacterales bacterium | reverse complement strand
TACATCTGCCTTGGACTCGGGCTGAACATCGTGGTCGGGCTTGCCGGCATGCTCGATCTCGGCTACATCGCCTTCTACGGGGTCGGGGCCTACACCTACGCCCTGTTGAACGTCCATTACGGCATCTCATTCTGGCTCTGCCTGCCCATCTCGGCAGTCCTCGCCATGATCGCCAGCGCCATCATCGGCTACCCCACCCTCCGGATGCGCGGCGACTATCTTGCAATCGTCACCCTCGGTTTCGGTGAAATCGTACGGATCATTTTAAACAACTGGATGGATCTTACCAACGGTCCGAACGGCATCCTCAACATCTCCGTTCCGAAAATCCTCGGTATCAGCACTCAAGGCGGGCTTCACTTCCACCTGATCGCCCTGTACAAGCTCCAATACCTTTATTATGTCATTCTCGCCATGGCGATCTTTACCATCGTTGCGGTCCACCGGCTTAACTTTTCGCGGGTCGGCCGGGCCTGGGAGTCGATCCGGGAAGACGAAACCGCCGCCGAGCTCATGGGTGTCAACACGTTCATGCTGAAGCTGCTCGCCTATGCCATGGGAGCGGTTTTCGCCGGAATGGCCGGCGCCTTTTTCGCCGCGCGCTATCAATTCGTCAGCCCGGAGAGCTTCACTTTTATGGAGTCGGCCATGGTGCTGTCCATGGTGGTGTTGGGTGGGATGGGATCGCTTCCCGGCGTGATTTTGGGTTCGGCCGCGCTGATCATCCTTCCGGAAATGTTCCGCCAATTCGCGCTCTACCGGATGCTCGCCTTCGGCGCGTCCATGACGTTTATGGTGGTCGTGCGGCCCGAAGGACTGATTCCGGCCAAGCGAATGGGACACCGGTCCGAGGAAAGGGAGGGATAATGACGGCCGTACCGATTCTTGAGTTGCGCGACGTTCATGCCGGGTACGGGCAGATCAAGGCCATCAAGGGCATATCGATGAAGATCTTTCCCGGCGAGATCGTCACCATGATCGGCGCCAACGGCGCCGGCAAGTCGACGACCCTGATGGCCATTAGCGGCATCCGGCGGCTCACCTCCGGCGGGGTCTACTACAAGGGCGAGTTGATCACCGGAAAACCGGCAGAACTATTGCCGCCCATGGGTCTTTGCCAGGTACCCGAAGGCCGGCGGATTTTTCCACGGCTGAGCATAGAGGAAAATCTTGAGCTCGGATCGTTTTACCGCCGGGATCGTGCGGGAATCGACAAAGACAAGGAGCACGTCTTCGATCTGTTTCCCATCCTGCGGGAACGCCGCAAACAGGCCGGCGGAACCTTGTCCGGCGGGGAGCAGCAAATGCTCGCCATCGCCCGGGCCCTGATGAGCCGTCCCAAGTTGTTGCTCCTCGACGAGCCGTCCCTGGGGCTCGCCCCGTTGATCGTGCAGAAAATCTTTGACATCATCACGGACATCAACAAAACTGCCGGGACCACCATTTTGCTGGTCGAACAAAACGCCAACATGGCCCTGCTGAACGCCCAGCGCGGCTACGTGCTGGAAACCGGCCGGATCACCATGGAAGACAACGCCCAGTCGCTGTTGCAGAATCCAAAAATCCGGGAAGCCTATCTGGGTGAATAACCCACCGTACACCCTGCCCCTGCGCCGACGGGCCGGCAAACCGTTTCCATGGCTTGCCGGCCCGCTTGTTTCGAAAGGTCCCGTCACGACCGCGGGTATGCGCTCCTCAGGCGGTACCGGTCGCCATCGCGCGTACCAGGCCAAACATGGAAACCATGGACCCGCCGTCCACCACAATTTCCTGACCCGTGATAAAGGCAGCGTCATCGCCGGCAAGAAACGCCACGGCCGCCCCGATTTCTTCCGGCGTGCCGTGCCGGCCGATGGGGATGGCGGGATTGCGTGCTTCGAGCATGGCCTCGGTGGGATAAGCGCTTCGCTGCAAGGGGGTCAAGACCGGGCCGGGGCTGACGGCATTGACCCGGATACCGTAAGCGGCCCATTCGGCCGCCAAAAGGCGTGTGAGCCCGATGAGCCCCGCCTTGGAAGGGGTGTAAGCGCCGGTTGCCACCTCGGGCATGCGGCCGGAGATGGAGGCGATGTTGACGATGACCCCGCCCCGGCCCCTGGCAATGAGACGGACGCCGAGGATTTGGCTGCACAAAAAGGGGCCGGTGAGGTTCACGTCCAGGACCCGCTGCCAGTCTTTTCGGGAAAAATCGGCGATGGGCCCGCTTTTCAGGATGCCCGCATTGTTTACCAGGATTTCGATCGGCCCGAGTTCGGCTTCGCCACGGGCCACCATGTCCAACACCGCGTCTTCATCGGCCACGTCCGCCATCGCCACCAGCGCGCGCCGGCCCAGTGTCCGGATCGCCTCGGCGGTGGCCTCGGCCGCATCCCGGTTACCAACCGCATTCACGACGACATCCGCCCCATCGCGGGCCAGCCGCAGGGCAATACCACGGCCGATTCCCCGGGCCGCACCGGTCACCAGGGCGATTTTTCCGGCTTTTATCATGATCGGTCTCCCCATTCGCGGGTTAAGAATTCAAGAACCAATGTACGCATATTTGCCATACTCGGGAAGGGCGTGTAAAAGCCTTAAAGGTCTGATGACCTGATTTTTTCCTTTGCCTTGCGGTCCGGCGGTGGTAGAATGCAGGTTATTGGTCGTCCCTTTGTGAATGAGACCTTTCGTTAAAAAGATTTCAGCGTTGGTGCCCTGAGACCAAAACGCGTGAAAATCCCAATAAGGTCTGAAGACCGGCACCGCATCGACCCCAGAGGAACACCCGAATGAGCGCTCCGGATACCGGCACGGTATTTCGCATCAAAAAATTTGCCGTCCACGACGGTCCCGGCATTCGAACGACCGTGTTTCTCAAGGGATGCCCGTTGAGATGCCGATGGTGCCACAATCCCGAAGGGATCGCCGCCGCCTCCCAGGTCATGATTGCAGGTGAGGGGAATTCGTCCCAAAACCGATGGGTCGGGCGGTCCATGACCGTCGACGAGGTGATGACCGAAATCGAAAAAGATCTTATTTTTTACGACGAGTCCGGCGGCGGCGTCACCTTTTCCGGCGGTGAGCCCCTGATGCAGGCCGACTTTGTGATCGCCCTCCTCGACCGTTGCCGGCAAAAGGAAATCCACAGCGCCATCGACACGTCCGGCGCCGTCCCCGAGAACGAATTCGCGACCGCGGCCAAAAAAACGGACCTGATCCTTTTTGACCTCAAAATCATTGACCCCGCAGCGCATCGGCAGTTCATCGGGGCCGGGAACGAAGAGATCCTGCAAAACCTTGCATGCGCCGCCGCCATCGGCACCCAGCTCCGCATCCGGTTTCCGCTGATTCCGGGCATGACCGACGACGAGGCCAATTTGCGCGGAATCGCCTCCACCATGAACCGCCTCTCAGGTATCCGAGCGATCGATGTGCTGCCCTATCAC
>JBJKPT010000659.1:0-2529 GCA_046706045.1 Desulfobacterales bacterium | reverse complement strand
CCTTCTGGTCGAAAATTTGATCGGCCAACGGCTCCAGGCCTTTTTCCCGGGCGATGGTTCCGCGGGTCCGGCGTTTTGGCCGAAAGGGCAGGTAAATGTCTTCGACCTCGGCAAGGGTCTCGGCGTTACGGATCGCATCGTCAAGTTCCGGCGTGAGATGACCGTGCTGCCCCAGGGAGTTGAGAACGGAATCCTTGCGGGCATCGAGCTCTTCCAGTTGGTGAAGGCGGTCGCGGACGGCGGTCACGGCCACCTCGTCCAGGCTTCCGGTGACCTCCTTTCGATAACGGGAAATGAACGGCACGGTGGCGCCTTCGCCCAACAGCTCGATCACGGCCAGCACCTGACGGATGTCGAGAGACATCTCTGCGGCAATGCGATCGATATGGGGTCGGTTCATGGCAAAACACTCCTTCGGGTAAGGGTCTGAGAGAAATCTCTCCCTCAATGCGCGGCATGCCGGTGTTCGTCCATGGATGAACGCGGGGAGATCTCCCGCGGGCGTTGCCCGGTGGGGAAATAGGGCCTGTCGTGAAAACGGTAACAGAAGCGGTCTCCGGAATGACTGGCAGGGAAAATGCGGCGCCGCGGCGGGATGGGGTGCATCAGGTCGGAAGATATTTGGCCACTTGGTTATGGATGCAGCGGTAGATTTCTTCGTCTGAACCGAAGACATCCACGACAACCTTGTGGTTGATAAGTTTTTCGATGACGTAGGAGGTTACGTAGAGGCTGACCACATTGGGATTGGAAACGATGTTGCGCAGCGTGGCGTTCTGGTAGTCGATATCGAAATCATCCGCATGGGTGAGGGTATCCAGGCATTGACCGATTTGTTCTTCCAGGACGTTCTTGTTGGTGGTTTCCACGAGGGATTCTTCCACCAGCTTCATGGCGATCCCATTGGCCAGCAAATCCACGCAATCCCGGATAGCGCCGATGGATTTGCGTCTGGCATATTCTTTTGACGATTCTATTTTTGAAAGAATCGATGCTTCACGCGTACTGGGGCGAAACACCTTGGCCATCCGGATCACCTCCTTTGGTGCAATGGGGTTGGGAGCGCGACAACGGGCGCATAATAGAGGCATGACATGGCGAATGCAAGCAAAATGTGCGCCCGAAAAAGAAAAATAATAGATACATGTTGTATGGGGTTGCTTAACGACAACTACATATGGTATGGTTTTTCAAAACCATGTCCAACTCAATCCCAACGCCGTGCGATTGCGTATGAGCAACTCGACCATCAGCCGCCGCCGGTTTTTGATGACCGGCGCCGCAACCCTTCTCTCAGGGTGGGGGATCCCGGCGATGGTTTCGGCCGCCGCGGTGCCGGAAGGCTCTTCCCGGGCCGCGGTGATCATCGATGACATCGGCTACAGTCGTCGTCGGGCCGACCGATTCCTCCGCATCCCAGCCCCATTGAGTTTTTCGGTGCTGCCGCGGCTTGCGCTCTCCGAGCCGCTGGTCCAACGGATCGCGGATCATGGCCGGGACGTCATGCTCCACCAACCCATGGAGCCGTTGAACGGCCATATCCGGCCGGGTCCCGGGGCAATCTATGTGGCCGACGATGAGACCACGATCCACCGGGTCGTATCGGAAAACCTCCGGCGCACGCCCGGGGTGATCGGTGTCAACAACCACATGGGCTCCCGGCTCACCGCCTGTGGCGAAAAGATCCGGCCGGCCTTGGAGGTGGTCAAAAATGCCGGTCTGTTTTTCGTGGACAGCCTGACCAGCCCCCATTCGGTGGCCTATGCGACGGCCCGTCGTTTGAAAATCGAGTCCGCCAGGCGTCACGAATTTCTCGACGACCGCCGGGATGTGGCGGCCATCGGTCGCCAATTGCGGCTTCTGGATCGGATCGCCAGCCGTTACGGTGCGGCCGTCGGCATCGGGCATCCGTTTCCGGAAACGGCCGAAGCCCTTGACCGGTACGTCGCCGCGGCACACCGCGTAAGGCTCGTGCCCATTACGGAACTGCTCAACGGGTGACACGCGTTCCAGATTCAAGATCGTTAACGCGGGGCCGCGCGGTGGGGGCAGGGGGCCGGGTTTTGCGCAAATGACCGGGGACGAATGACCGAATGCGTCATGTCCGGGGCACATCTTCAATTACCGCCTGAATCGATCGATCCCCGTTCCAATGATGCCACCGGATGCGATAGGCGATTCGAAGGGGTCCTCGGCAGCGCGTCGATAGATCCGCCGGTGCGTTGAAATAGATCGCCGGCAGTCGCCTCGTACCCTGCACGCCCGACTGTTCCAGGACCGCCCGGCAATGGGCGGTACCCACGGGTCGGAGTTGCTCGACGTGGACGTTGTCGGCCATGAAAAGCGGTTCCGGGTTCCCGGTACCGAACGGTTTGAGGCGTTCGATCCCGTCGAGAAGTGCCGGGTCGATATCCGAAAAATCAAGGCGATCATCGATATCGAGGGCCTCCGGCGCCGGCATCCGGCCGGTTTGCGACGACAAGGCATCGGAAAGCCGCGCGGAAAATTCGTCCAAATGCCCGGCCTCCA
>JBJKPT010000658.1:0-3647 GCA_046706045.1 Desulfobacterales bacterium | reverse complement strand
TGACGTCATGGGCCGTGACGAACACCCGGCGCACGTCCTCGGGGATCTCTGCGAGGTCCTGGATGCCGCCCCGGCGGGCGATCCGGTCCATCAGCGCATCGCTGTAAAACCCGCGCTCCCGGGCAACCGTTTCAAAATAGGGGTTGACCTCCGTCAGGTGGTCGTTATCCATCACGTTCCGGACAAAGCTCAAGGCAAAGAGCGGCTCGATGCCGCTTGAACAGCCGGCGATGATGCTCAAGGTGCCGGTCGGGGCGATGGTGGTGGTGGTGGCGTTTCGGTACCGGCACCCGGCGCGATCGACGAAGACGCTTTTCTTGAAATTCTTGAAAACCCCCCGTTCCTCGGCCAGGGCCCGGGAGGCGGCGTGGGATTCGTCCTGGATAAAGCCCATGAGGGTTTCGGCACAGGCAATGGCCTCCTCGGAATTGTACGGAATCTTCAGACGGTACAAAAGATCGGCAAACCCCATCACCCCGAGGCCGATCTTGCGGTTGCCTTTGACCATCTTTTCGATTTCGGGAATCGGGTACCGGGACACTTCCAGGGTATTGTCCAGAAAACGGACGGCATCCCAGACCACCTCCTTCAGCCCATGGTAGTCGACGGCGGGCGATTCGGTATCGGCTGAAACATACCGGGCCAGGTTGATGGAGCCGAGGTTGCAGGATTCCATGGGCAACAGGGGTTGTTCGCCGCAGGGGTTCGTGCTTTCGATGGGGCCGAGGGCCGGGGTGGGGTTGTCGGCGTTCAGCCGATCCAGAAAAACGATGCCCGGATCCCCGCTCTGCCAGGCCTGCCGAACAATGTCGCGATAGACGTCACCGGCGTTGAGTTCACCGACCGCAGCCCCGTCCCGGGGATCGATCAGATCGAAGGTCGTATCTTTTTGGACCGCGTCCATAAAGGCATTGGTGATCCCGACGGAGATATTGAAATTGTTCAGCTCGCCCTCGTTGTCCTTGCAGTGGATGAATTCCAGGATGTCCGGATGATCCACCCGAAGAATGGCCATGTTCGCCCCGCGGCGGGTGCCGCCCTGCTTGACCTGCTCGGTGGCGGTATTGAAAATCCGCATAAACGAAACCGGCCCGGAGGCGACACCGCCGGTGGTGCCCACCCGGCTGTGCTTGGGGCGGATCCGGGAGAAGGAAAAACCGGTTCCGCCGCCGGACTTGTGAATCAGGGCGGCATTCTTAAGGGTATCGAAAATCCCGTCCATGCTGTCTTCAACGGGCAATACGAAACACGCGGCCAGTTGCCCGAGCCGGCGGCCGGCATTCATCAAGGTCGGAGAATTGGGCAAAAACTCGAACCCGGTCATCCGTGCGTAAAACCGGTCTTCGATCGCTCGGACATCGGCACCCTTGTTGAACCGGGGTTCGGCCTTGGCGATGTGATGGGCCACCCGCCGGAACATCTCCTCGGGCGCTTCGATCACGTTGCCCTGATCGTCCTTGCGAAGGTAACGGCGTTCGAGAACCTGGCGGGCATTGGGGGACAAATCCAACCCATTTCGCACGAAAATCGATGTATCCAATCGCACCGGGGCGGTTTTTTCCAACCCGAACTCCCGCAGCTTGGATTCGATCATCTTCTCGATTACCGGCATGGTGATCGTCTGGATGTCCATTCGGGCAATCTCATCCCGCACGAATCGGCTGATGGTCATTGCCTGCTCGGTATCGATGGGATTTTCGCGAACCAGGATCGCGCTGAACCGCCGGTCATCCCATTGGTAAGCGGTAAGGTCGAATCGGTTTTTTTCGGTCACCAGTACTTTTGCTCCCATGGCCATGGCCACCTCCTTGGACGGCGATTCACGATGGCATACCACATATGGTATGTCAAGAGCATTATCACATCAAGATATGATACAATATCGTAACGATCCCGGGCTGTTGGCCATGCGGGGCGATGAGGACCGCAACCCAAACCGGACCTCTCCCCCAGAGGCGATGGCCTCCCGATGCGACGCGGCTTTTCCATTGTCATCAGGAACCGGATCTGCTAATTTTGTCCATCCAATCCGGGTAAAAAGATGATGTTGCCATGGGTCACCGGCTTTCGATTCAGATCATGCGGCGGGTGATCGGACTGTTTCGCATGGGGGAACCTGAGCCTATCATGGTGACCGGTACCTTTACCGGAAGGGCCCATCCATTGAGGACTACGCGTTGACGACCATTGAATCCCATGCGCGGATTTCGGTTGCCCAGGTGGCAGAGATGTGCGGGGTCAACCGCAACACCGTTGGGCTCTGGATACGCTCCGGCAAACTGCATGCGGAACGCAAAGGGAGAAACTACCGGGTACGGCCCGAGGAACTGGCCTATTTTCTTGAATCCAGCCAGCGGGCCATCCCCGAGGACTTGGATACCGGTCATCCGGGCAACCCATCGTTTCACTCCATCCAAAACTGCTGGCAGTACTACCCGAATCGAGGCCACGAAAACGACTGCCGAGCCTGCGCGGTCTTTCAGCACCGGTCCGCCGTCTGTTTTACCTGCAAAGGCAGCGGCCGCCTTCGCTACGGCGGCACCTGCCACGATTGCGGCTATTTCCAGGAAACGTTTCTGCCGAGAATGCAGTTCATCAATCAACTCGTCTGGCCGGCGGCCGTCTACAAGGATTTCGCCATCTGGAGCGCCAACCCCGCCTGGGCCGCGCTGTGTGGCATTAGCGAAGCGGACCTCATTGGATGCGGCATCGAGGACGTCTTGCATGCCGAGAGCCTCGTCGCGGTCATGGCCGGCATAAAACGTCGGGCCATCGGTGAACTGCCGGCACCTCGCACCGAGGCCGCCTGCATCCGCCACACCGACGGCGGACAAACACCCGTGGAGATAGCCATCTATCCCATGAACGAGCCTCCCGGCGCATGGCTGATGGTGGTCGATAGGGTGGGTGGCGCATAGCGCGAGACCCGTGGCAAGGGCCAACGACCATGGAAGCCGATCCATGAAAATTTAAATTCCTGGAGGCGACCCTTCTTCGCTTATGAGGAGCCGCGATGAACGAGCACGCGGTGATGGCGGTGTCGGCCATTTTCCTGGTCGGCTTGGGATGCCGGTGGATCGCCTGGCGCGTGAAACTGCCGGCCATTCTCTTTTTGCTGATCGGCGGCATTCTGGCGGGCCCGGTGATGCACTGGCTGCACCCCGACCGGATGTTCGGCCATCTTTTGTTTCCTTTCATATCCCTGGCGGTTGCCGTCATTCTCTTTGAAGGCAGCCTGACCTTGAAGTTTCAGGATATTCCGGGCCTGGAAAAGGTGATCCGCAACATGATCACCTTCGGGGTCGTCATCACCTGGCCGATCACCGCCTTGGCCACCCGCTGGCTGCTTCATTTCTCATGGGGGATCTCCTTTTTGTGCGGCGCACTCTTTGGTGGTGACCGGCCCCACGGTGATCGTACCGATGCTTCGGACCGTGCGACCAAAGCCGAATGTGGCCCACATCCTGCGATGGGAAGGCATTCTGATCGATCCCATCGGCGCCACGCTGGCCATTCTGGTTTATGAGTTCATGATCTCGGAAGGGGTGCAAGGCGGTTTTACGTTATGGTGATCATCGGTGCAAAAATCAAAACCACACCGCTAACCGATAAATTTTCCTTTGAAAATTACCTTCAACAACGGGAAG
>JBJKPT010000657.1:0-9929 GCA_046706045.1 Desulfobacterales bacterium | reverse complement strand
TGTATCGAAAGGCAAAGCGGTAGAGGGTCGTCCGGGAAGCTGATGGGAAACGGCGTCTTCCGGCCCCGGGTCGGCGTTCTTAAAGAGCGATGCGGCGTTGAACCGAACCGGAATCCGTCATTTTTCGACGGGCACCCGAAGCGGTCAACCAAAACCAAAATTCAAAAAGGAATGAAGAGGAGGTTCCGTGGCCCCGATACGCATGGAAAAAAAAGAGCATGTTGCGGTCGTTACCATCGACCACCCGCCAGCCAACACCTGGAATCTCGAAACCATGGAAGCCTTTGGAAAGGCCGTGGACGCGCTGGAAACCGACCGGGAGGTGCGGGTGGTGATTCTCACCGGTGCCGGCGACCGATGTTTTTCCGCCGGATTCGATATCAAGGACGCCGCGGTCAACGGCCCCGCGATCAGCGCTGCGGCAAGACCCCTGTGGACGCGGATCGACCGTTTCCAAAAACCGGTAATCGCCGCCATCAACGGATTTGCCATGGGCGGCGGCCTGGAATTGGCCCTGGCCTGCCATTTTCGGATCATGGCGGATGCGCCCAAATGCGTGATCGGCCTGACCGAATTGAATCTCGGGATCATTCCGGGCTGGGGCGGCACCCAGCGGCTCACCCAGGTCGTGGGAAAGGCCAAGGCCCTCGACATGATTCTCTTCAGTAAAACCGTCACGGCGAGCGAGGCCCTGGCGATCGGACTCGTCAACCAGGTGAGCCCGCCCGGCCGGCTGATGGACGATGCCCACGCCTTTGCCGCCCGCCTGGCCCGGCGCCCCCCCGTTGCCGTGGGATGTGTTCTCAAGGCCGTTTCGACCGGTCTCTACGAAGGGCTGGCAAGGGGACTGGAAGTCGAGGAAGAGGGCAGCGCGACCGTCAAGGCCACCGAAGACTGCAGGGAAGGGTTTACCGCCTTCATCGAAAAAAGACCGCCGGTCTTCAAGGGGCGCTGAGCTTCCCCGGAAAAAGGAAAGGCCCTCGAAGCCATCTCAAAAATCATTCAAACGCTCAAGCAGGGGGAAAAAATGAGTGAAAAAATCTACCAACCGGGAGAATTTTACGACTATCCGCTCATCATCAAAAAACTCTTGACCACGGCCCTGGCCACCGCGCCGGAACAGCAAATCGTCTATCGCGACCGGTGGCGGACCACGTACCGGGAAACGGCCGAGCGGGTGAACCGGGTGGCCGATGCATTGGCCGCCTTCGGCGTCGGTTCCGGCGACACGGTGGCCGTGATGGATTGGGACAGCCACCGCTACCTGGAGAGTTATTTTGCGATCCCCATGATGGGGGCGGTGCTGCAGACCGTGAACTGGCGTCTTTCGCCGGATCAGATCCTCTACACGCTGAACCATGCCGGGGCCAAGGTGATCCTTGTGCACCCGGATTTTCTGCCCCTCTGGGAAGCGATTCGCCCGCAGGCCGAAACCGTCCGGACCGTCGTGCTGCTCGGTGAGAAGAAAACCGGTGCGACTGCCGGTTCCCCGGCCGGCTCCGATTACGAAACCCTGCTTTCCGAGGCATCCCCGGATTACGATTTCCCGGACTTGGACGAAAACACCAAGGCCACCACCTTCTACACCACCGGCACCACCGGCAACCCCAAAGGGGTCCACTTTTCCCACCGCCAGCTCGTGCTTCACACCCTGGCCGTCGCCGTGGCCAGCAGCAGCTACGACAACATCGGCGGATTCCGCTCCGGGGATGTGTACATGCCCCTAACCCCCATGTTTCATGTCCATGCGTGGGGATATCCCTATATTGCCACCATGATCGGCGCCAAGCAGGTCTATCCGGGACGCTACGAGCCGGAGATGCTTTTGAAGCTCATTGCAACCGAAAAGGTGACGTTCTCCCACTGTGTGCCCACCATTTTGCAGATGATGCTGGCAAGCCCGTCGGCGACGAAAACCGACCTCTCCCGGTGGAAGGTCACCATCGGCGGCGCCCCCCTGCCCAAGGGCCTGGCCAGGGCGGCCAAGGCCATGGGGGTCGGCGATATCGTGTCCGGCTACGGGATGTCCGAAACCTGCCCGGTCATGACCGTCGCCAGGCCCAAGGACCACATGATGGCATGGGAAGAAGACCGGCGCCTGGACATCATCACCAAGACGGGCCTGCCCATTCCCATGGTCGAGCTGGAGGTGGTGGATGCCGACGACCATATCCTGCCCCACGATGGCCGTTCCACCGGGGAAGTGGTGATGCGCGCGCCCTGGCTCACCCACACCTATCACAAGGCCCCCGACAAAAGCCGGGAACTGTGGCGCAACGGGTGGCTGCACAGCGGGGACGTGGGGTATATCGACGAAGAGGGATATCTGAAAATCACCGACCGCATCAAGGATGTGATCAAAAGCGGCGGGGAATGGATCTCTTCCCTGGAACTTGAGAACATCATGAGTCAGCATCCGGCCGTGGCCGAATCCGCGGTAGTGGGGGTTCCGGATCCCCGGTGGGGCGAGCGGCCCCTGGTGCTTGTTGTCCTCAAGCCCGGGCACGAGGAGAGCACCGGGATCGACCAGCTCAAGAGCCATTTCGTTCAGGCGTCCGCCGACGGCGCTCTGCCCAAATACGCCGTGCCCGATCACTACGCCATCGTAACTGAAATTCCCAAGACCGGCATCGGCAAATTTGACAAAAAGCGGATTCGGCAGGAATATCGGACGGAAACGCCTTGATGCGAATGTCGGCGACGGCGCTTCCCTGCCTGCCCGTCAAAGGCACGGCGAGGCGGGGAAAGGCATGCATGGGGCATTCTCGGAATCGCTTCCGATCCTTCGTCTCATACGGATGCACCCGGATGCCCCATGACGGAAGGGGTTCCCGCTCAAGCGTTAAGATCAAACGACCGATGGTGCAGTAAGAACCTCCGGCACCCTGCGATACAAGGAGAAGCGCTTCGTCATGTGGCCATTTTATTTCCTTTTCGATCCGATCGGATGGGTGTTGGAACTGCAGGATTACGCCATCGACAGCATGCAACGTTCCATCCTCTTCTGGGACATCATGCGCCGGCGCGGAAACAACTATCTCGATCACCTGCACGCGGGTCAGCCGCCGGTGCTGGTTTTTGATTACGAAACCATTCTGGACGCCCGCACCTTTGAGCGGCCGGTCAATTACGCTTTGGTGAAAATCAAGGATCGCCGCAGCCAGGAGAACCGTCGCAACCGGCAGCGGACCACGGAACCGGACCGCGGGCGCCGTGAAACCAAAGCGATCGCTCCGGCCGGCGAGAGCCCGGCCAGGCCCATCGTGGTCATCGATCCCCGCGCCGGTCATGGCCCTGGAATCGGCGGCTCAAAACTCAATTCCCAGGTCGGCGTGGCCATGGACCTCGGCCATCCGGTCTACTTTGTCATGTTTTTTACCGACCCGGAGCCGGATCAGACCATTTCCGATGTTCACGATGCGGAAATCCGTTTCCTGGAAGAGGTGGCCCGCCGGCATCCCGGCGCCCCCAAACCGGCCGTGATCGGCAATTGCCAGGCCGGATGGGCCGCGGCCCTGGTTGCCGCGGACCGCCCCGACGTAACCGGCCCGATGGTCTTGAGCGGCTCACCGCTCTCTTACTGGGGCGGGGTGGAAGGCGCCAATCCCATGCGCTACCGCGGCGGGCTGTCGGGCGGCGTGTGGATGACATCCCTTTGGTGCGATCTGGGCAACGGCCGATTTGACGGCGCCCTTCTCGTGGCCGGGTTTGAGGATCTCAACCCGGCCAATACCCTGTGGTCCAAGCAGTACCGCCTGTATGCCAACGTCGATACCGAGGCGGAGCGCTACCTCGGCTTCGAAAAATGGTGGGGCGGTTTCTTCAAGATGAATACCGAGGAAATCCACTACATCGTGGACTCCCTGTTTGTGGGGAACGAGCTGGAACAAGGCAGCCTACGCCTGGATAACGGCAAGCCCATCAACCTGAAAAATTTCAAACAACCGATTCTGGTGTTCGCCTCCAGCGGAGATAACATCACGCCGCCGCCCCAGGCGCTCAACTGGATCTACAAAGTGTACGGGACCGTGGAGGAAATCAAACGCTGCGGCCAGGTGATCATTTACATGGTCCACGGCGACGTGGGCCACCTGGGCATATTCGTTTCAGGCCAAGTGGCCCGGAAGGAGCACCGTCAAATCATCGGCTGCATGGACATGATCGAGTACCTGGCGCCCGGACTCTATGAGATGGTGATCGAAGGCGAGCCCAGCCGGCCGTGGCTGGACAATTACCGCGTGCGTTTCGAGGAGCGCGGCATGCAGGACCTGCTTGCGCCGGACGACGGCCTCGAAGAGGAGGAAGCGTTTTATTGCGTCCGGACCGCGTCGCGGCTCAACGATTTGGTGTACCGCACCTGGGTGCGGCCCTGGGTGCGGATGGGCGTCAACGAATTGGGCGCCGAGTGGCTGCGAAACATGCATGGGATGCGCGTTCAGCGTTATGTCGTGTCAAACCTGAACCCGCTATGCTGGTTGCTGCCGTGGACGGCATCGGTCGTAAACGATGCGCGCCGGCCGGCAGGGGCCGAAAACCGGTTCCGTCAAATGGAGACCATCGCCTCAAATTCGGTTGAAACGGCCCTGAACGGGTTTCGCGATGTCCGGGATCTTTGCCAGGAAGCCTTGTTCAAGGCCCTCTACGCCAACCCCTGGGCACGGCTGTTCAGTCCGCCCGAGCCGGCAGCGCAGGAGGCCGGGATGACGCCCCGGGACCTCTTCACCCGCCGGCTGGAGATGGATGAGGCCCGGCAAGACGCCTTGAATGGGGGGTTTGCCGAGGCCGTGGTCCGAATCCTCATCGCTTTGGGCAGTGCCGCCCAGGCGTTTGAAAAAGAACGCTTTGATGCGGCCGGCGCGATTATTCGGGAGGATCCGCGCCTGCGGCGTATCCGGCCGGCCCAGTACAAAGCCATGGCAAAGAAGCAGGCCCGCATCCTTCAGCTTGACAAGGATCTCGCCATGGCGGCCCTTCCGGGATTGCTGCCGGATGCCCGGGACCGCCGAAGTGCCTTGGACATTGCCCGTCGTTTCAGCCAATCCCGCCAGGATCGGCACCCTGCCGAAAGGGTCGCTCTGGAGCGGATCGAAAGCATCTTGAGCCGTGGCGATTAAGCGGTCATGGACATAGTTCGTGTCCATCCCCAAATGGCCCTTTTACGCGATTTCTGCGTTGGCCGATCGATTTGAATCCTCGAAATAGCCCGCTATGACTCCGGTTCAAATCGTCCGTCCGCCTTGAACTCACGCAAAATTGCCTATCCTGGGATGGACAGTAGTTTCAATGGCATTCGACGGCCGATGCATCCAGGGCCTCGGCGCTGCTCGGCGCCCAAATACGATTAAGCCGGCCGATCGTCCCGGTGGCATAACCAAAATGGGCTCGTGTCGTCATTTCGGGCGGAATCGCCGGTAAGCCGGGAGGGATGTTGGCCGCAAGAATCCTGTTTTCCGAAGGCTCGAGTCTGACGGCACGGGAATTTCTCAGCGTCTTGGGGCCCGCGGGTCACCACATCGAGGTGGTGGACCCCAATCCGGTCTGTATTTGCCGCTTCAGCCGTTGGACGCGGCGCGTCCACCACGCGCCGCCGCCGGGAATTGATCCGATCGGCTACCTGGAGACCGTGAACCGCCTGCTGGCGACGGGTGCGTTCGATGTTCTCCTGCCCACCCATGAACAGGCCTGGTTGTTTGCCGCCGGCAGGCACCGGCTTTCCGCCGATGCGCCCGTTGCGGTCGCCTCTGCCGCTGCCTTCGCGCAGGTGCAGGGAAAAATCGCCTTTGCGCGGCTTTCGGACGAACTGGGGCTTCCACAGCCGAGGTGGCGGATCGTGGATGGGCTCGGGGATCTTGCGGACTGGCCGAGGCCGTTTTACCTCAAAGCGCCGTTCAGCACCGCCGGCACCGGCGTTCGTCGGGTGATGACGCTCGGCGATGCGGAAGCTGCGTTCGAGCCCCTTCGCGCTGCCGCCGATGGCGGCCCCCTCTTGGCCCAGGCCGCCGCGGTCGGAGCGTATGCCCAGGTCCAAGCGCTTTTTGACAACGGTCGCCTCGTGGCTGCTCACACCAGCGCGCAGACCGCGGTGGGCATGGGTTCGAGTGCCGCCGGACGCGTGAGCGTCGATCACCCCTTTGCCCGACGCGACATCGCCCTTCTCGGAGCCCACCTCTCCTGGCACGGCGGCCTGACCCTGGACTACCTCTGCCGGGATGACGGCTACGCCTACATCGAGTGCAACCCACGCACGGTGGAACCCGCCAACGCCGCCGCCAGCGGCGTAAATCTGCCGGAGCTTCAGATTGCGCTCTCGCAAGGGCAGCCGACCCATGCACTGCCGGCCGGCCGCCCGGGCATACGCACCCACAGCGCCCTGGCGGTTCTGCTCGGGGCGGCCGCCGGGACCGGAAAACGGAACGCGGTGTTTCGCGAGGCGTTGCGCCTCGCGCTGCACCGTTGCGCCTACAAGAAAAGCCGGGAACGTCTGACGCCCATCTTCGAAGACATCCCGAGCGCGGTGCCCCTATCCGCCATCGCGATGCACGCCCTGCTCTCGCCCCGCTCCGCCGTGCGGCTTGCCCATTCGGCCGTTTCCGCCTACTCCGTCACGCCCCAGGCCGTCCAACGGGCGGCGTCCGCATGAGGGCTCCGGGTTGGAAATTGGATGGAGGTCCCAATAAAAAAAGCCATACGCATAACGACACGTATGGCTTTTTTACTTAACACCGAGCCGGCGCGCGGCAAGTTTGAAACCGAACAAAAGAAAAAAATCGCTTCGGCACAGTTCGACATTTCCTCAGCGGCAAATGGAATTTTCGATCGCGCTTGCTTCCAGGAAACGCCGAACATCGATTGCTAGTTTGCGATTCGTGTCAGAATTCTTAGCGGACGATCAAGCTTCGACCTTCTTTAAGGAAATACCGACTTTGGTCATCTTCACCCGGAAAGTATCGCCCATCCGAAAGCCCAATTCGTCGATCAGGTCCTTGGGAATGGTCAGGCTTCCGCGTTTGTTGATGAAGATATTCTTCGAGGTTCCGTCAGCCTTGCCCTTGCCGCCGGTCTTCTTAATTTCCGGCGCCTTGCCGGATTCCATCAACGCGTTGGCGTAAGCGACTTTCAGTTGAATGGATGATTTAAACCCGAACTTGCCCATGATTTCCTTTTGCGAAACACCCTGTTCAACCATTGACAACAACGCTTTGCTGTCGATCTTCCTCTTTTTTGGCATAACGCTTTTCTCCTTGGAATATTGTGGTGGGGGTAAATCTTAGAATCCTTCTTACTAAGTTTATGAACATTTTTCAAAACAATTTTCGTCTTTTTTCAATTTTTTTATTATTTCATGTTCCTCGTAGTCGTCCGCAGGTTACCCTTCTTAGTATAATATGGGGTCCATCCACGGTACCGCAATATTGCATAAGATCAAGTCGGACGGATAATTTGAATCAGAGCAATAGCATATGCTATGGTTAAAACGCATTACCAAACCGTCATTTGTGGATGGACACGAAATAAGGTAAACGATGCATGATGCACAACGGCAGAGAACCAACGATGAACGCCTTTCGTAACATGAGCCTCCGGACGCGGTTGAATATCCTGATTCTTCTGACGGTGATCCCGGCATGGATATTGGCTTATTACACCGCATCGCAGCAAAAACGCCTCGAGGCGCAAGCCATATTGAAAAGCACTCTTTCACTGGCGCACACAGCGGCCAATGCAGAATCCAGGCAACTGGAGGCCACCCGCCACCTGCTGATGACCATGTCCAGCTTCTTTCTGGTGCCGGGCGCTCGAATCGATGCGGTTCGCGGGTTTTACACCGAACTGTTAAAGCAGTCCCAAGGCTATGCCGACCTGGGCGTTCTCACCCCGGGAGGGCACCTGTGGCTCAGTGCACGCTGCAAGATTTGCGATGTGGATTTCAGCCATCGATCGTGGTTTATTGAAACCATCAAAAACGGTCACTTTGCCGGGAGCAATTTGAAAGAAGAACGCATTGACGGCAAGCCCGCGCTCTATTACGCGTTGCCGGTCGTCGACAGCCACCGGCAGATCCGGGCCGTGGTCTATGCGGCCCTGGAATTGGCCTGGTTCGACCGATCCCTTACCCGGTTGCTCTCGGATTTGCCACCACAGGCAACGCTCATCCAGATCAATGCATCCGGCACGGCGCTGGTCTATGCCGCGAATACGCACCGTTCGATCACGACGGCCGACGTGAACCTCCCCCTCTTTGACACCATCCGCACGCAAAAGGCCGGGGTGGAAGAGGCGGTGGGCCGGGACCATGTCGCCAGGATTCTAGCATTTGCCGCCTTATCGAGTCCGATCAGAGGCCGTCATGTCTACATCGCGCTGGAAATACCGCGTCGGGTGGCCTTTGCCCCGTCCCGCCGGATCCTCACCCGGAACCTCATCCTGCTGGCCATCGCGGCGGTTCTGGCCCTGCTGATCGCGTGGTGGGCGAGCGACGTGTTCATCCTTCGGCGGGTCAATGCCATGGCCCTGGCCAGCCGGCGGCTTGCGGCAGGCGATCTTCAGGCCCGGGTCGGACCGATCCGCGATCGTGACGAACTCAGCCAGTTGGCGTCGGCCCTCGACGATATGGCCGCGGCCCTGGAAACCCGGCAGGCCGGGGAAGATCGGACCAAGGCGGCCCTGGAACGATCCCGCGAACAGTTCCGCAACCTCGTCGCGCATCAGCAGGCCGTACGGGAAGAGGAGCGCACCCGCATCGCCCGCGAAATCCACGACGATTTCGGCCAGTCCCTTACCCTGCTCAAAATGGATTTGGCATGGCTGGCCAAACGGTGGCCGATGGAGCGGCCGGAAATGACCGAACGGATCGAATCCATGTCACGGCTCATCGACAAGGCCCTGGAAACCCTGCACACGGTATCGGCCGAACTGAGACCGGTCATCCTGGATGACTTCGGCCTGGCTGCCGCGATCGAGTGGCAGGCCGAAGAATTCGCTCACCGCACGGGTATCCCCTGCCGGGCGGACTGCGAGGAAACCGAGACCGGCCTCGCAAAGGACCTCGCCACGGCCGTGTTCCGGATATTCCAGGAGACCCTCACCAACATCCTTCGTCATGCCGGGGCCTCGGCGGTGGGGGTTCGCCTGGAAACCCGAGGCGGGGAACTGATTCTGGAAGTGACCGACGACGGCCGCGGCATTCGCGAGGAGGAAATCCATGATCCGCGTTCTTTTGGGTTGATCGGCATTCGCGAGCGACTGTATCCTTGGAACGGCAGAGTCGATTTCATCGGGCACCCCAGCAAGGGGACCCGGGTGCGGGTCACCATTCCCGCCTTGCCCAAAGGAGATCCGGAATGATTCGCGTGGCGGTTGCCGACGATCATCCCATTGTGCGGGCCGGCCTGAAACAAATCATCGCCGATGCCCCGGATATCACCGTGTGCAGGGAAGCCGCCAACGGCGCCGAACTTCTGGACCGGGTCCATCAGGAGGCATTTGACGTGATTCTTTTGGATCTCAGCATGCCGGGCATGGATGGATTGGATGTCTTAAAGCAATTGAGAACGGAAAAACCCGGCATCCCGGTGATCATTCTGACCGTCCACCCGGAAGCCCAATATGCATTGCGCATTTTGCGTGCCGGCGCCGCCGGTTATCTGACCAAGGCGAGCGCCCCCGAGCAACTGATCAAGGCCATCCGCAAAGTCCATGGTGGAGGGAAATACATCAGCACCGCCCTGGCCGAAAAAATCGCCTTCGCATTGGACGGCGACGCCGAACGGATGCCTCACGAAAACCTCTCGGACCGGGAATATCAGGTGCTTTGCCTGATCGCTTCCGGCAAAACCGTGACCGAGATCGCCGAGCAGATCCGCCTGAGTGTAAAAACGGTGAGCACGTACCGGACCCGCATCCTCGAAAAGATGCAAATGAAAAGCAAT
>JBJKPT010000656.1:0-3547 GCA_046706045.1 Desulfobacterales bacterium | reverse complement strand
CTCCGGGCGACGGGGCATCGGCCCCTTTCTTTTTCCGTGGTGGTTTTGGAAGAATTCCTTGAAAATAGGCGTAAAGCATGTTGTGTGCCAAAGAAAAAACAAACGGGCATGCCGGGCCTTGCAGGCCTGGACGGGGAGGATGGCACATCCCTTGCTAAATTATTCCGGTGTCGATGCGGTCCAATCGATGCCCCATGAGATGGAACCTTCAAAAAATGAAACCGGTGACACCCTAAAGGAGAAAACGCCATGCCCGTTATCACCCTTTTCAGCGGTTCCCATTGTCATGCGGATGAAATGGTTGGAAAAATTATTGACACCACGGGCTATGCGCTTGTTTCCGATCGCGACCTGATCCGGGAAACGGCTGAGCAATTCCGGATCGAGGCGGACAGGCTCTTAAAGGCCATGACCCGAAAGGAGTCGGTCTTCAACAAATTCACCCATGAAAAGGAGTGGGCCCTGGCCTGCCTCGGAAATGTGCTGGCGGAGCTGTTGCGGAAGGACAACCTCCTGCTGGCGGGTTTTTCCGGGCAGATGATCCCCAGGGAGATTTCCCACGTGTTGAAGACCTGTGTCATTGCGGACACCCGGTACCGGACCGGTGTCGCCATGAAAACGAAGCGCCTTTCCGAAAAAGACGCGCTCAGAACCATTCTCAAGGAGGATGAAGCCCCCGCGATGTGGGTGGAATACCTTCACGAAAAGAAAGACCCGTGGGCGGCCGAACTCTATGACCTGCTCATTCCCATGGACAAATACAGTGTCGAGGCCGCGGTGAGAATGGTTTGCGAAAACATCGGAAAAGACGTGCTCCAGGTGACGGAAGTCTCCCGCAGGGCCGTCGAAGACTTTGTGCTCGCCTCCCGGGTGGTCCTGAAGCTTGCCAAAGAGGGGCACAGCACTCCGGTCACGGCCAAGGACGGCCATGTGACGGTGACCATCAACAAGCATGTGATGATGCTTTCCTCCCTTGAAGACGAACTGAAGGGCCTTGCCGGGTCGGTTCCGGGGGTTGCGGACGTGGAGGCGAAGGTCGGGCCCGGCTACAATCAACCGGATATCTACCGCAAAGTCGATTTGGACTTGCCGATGCCTTCGAAGGTGCTTCTGGTGGACGACGAGCGGGACTTCGTCCAGACCCTGTCCGAACGCCTGCAGATGCGCCACCTTGAATCGGCGGTGGTCTACGGCGGTGAAGAGGCCCTGACGGTGGTCGATGAAGATGAGCCGGAAGTGATGGTTCTGGACCTGAAGATGCCGGGCGTGGGTGGCCTGGAGGTGCTGCGGCGGGTCAAAGCGGAGCATCCCAAGGTGGAAATCGTCGTGCTCACCGGTCACGGTTCCAAAGAAATGGAGAAGCTCTGCATGGAGATGGGCGCGTGCGCCTATCTCGAAAAACCGGTGGATATCGGTACCCTGGTCAAAACGATGCAGGAGGCCTACCGCAAAATCAAGGAGAAAAAAACCGGCGGCAAATAGATTCCTGCAAGGAGGGAGTCCAATGGCGGATGAAAAGAAAAAAGTGAATTTTGACGACGCGTCGCCGTCGCGCGGGTCCACGGGATGGCGAGAAATCTATCCGAAGGAGGACTGGTGGGCCATATGTCTTGGATTGGGCATCATGATCCTCGTCTGCCTAAGGGATTGCGGCATATGGTAGCCGTGCGTATTGTCGCGGGGCAATCGTCCCCTGGTTCCCGTTTTCCGAGGCCCTCGACCTCGAGATCCTGAGCCTGCCCCTTGTCCTTTGGGTTGACGTCGCAGCGCCGGTTATGGGAACAATGACCCGGTGCCTCTCTCCGGATGCGCGGTTTTACGCGGGTTTCCGGCGAGCGAACGACTTGAACCGCAGCCATGGCATGCCGTCGGCGTTCGCTCGTGTCCCATGCCGTGACATACCGCCCATCCCCGGACAGGGTCTCCCGGCTTGCCGAAGGAGGTAATGCCCTTGAGTGAACTCAGTGTGCTGCTCGTGGATGACGAGGGCGAGTTCCTGGAAGTCCTGGTGAAGCGGCTCAAGAAGCGCAATGTCAACGCCACCGGGGTTCTCAGCGGCGAAGCGGCCCTTCGAACGTTGCGGGAGACGACCGTGGACGTGGTGGTTCTCGATGTCAAGATGCCGGAAATGGACGGTATCGAAACCTTGCGGGAGATCAAAAAAAACCATCCCCTGGTCGAAGTGATCATGCTGACCGGGCATGCCAACATGGACGTCGCCATTGAAGGTCTGGAGGCCGGCGCCTTTGACTACCTCATGAAGCCAATGGATATCGACGAACTGCTTTTCAAAGTGCAGGACGCCCATCAGAAAAAAGCGCTTCAGGAGGAAAAGATCAAACGCATGCAAAACGGGATGGCGTCCATCCCCGGATGAGCGATTTTTTTACCGTCTGCGCCGGTCCGTGTTCGTCCGTGTCCGTCCACCCCCGGAAGTCGAGGCAACGATGTCCCGCATCCGCGCACTGCTAAAACGCTTCCCCTTCCGAAAACACGGAAAGGCTCTCTCCGCTTCGGAGGTGGAAGACCTGCGCGCCGCCTTCAAGGCGCGCTACCACGGCTTCAAGCTTCTTCTGAGTGCCAACAACAAGGCCCTGGAGATCATGGCCGACATGGAGGAAGCCCTCCGGGGAGACCGGCCGTTCGGCATGTCCTTCGTGCGCGCCCATGCCACGGCGGTTTCCGTCAACGTGTTTCGCATCCTCCAGAATCTCGACCGGCTCGCACCGGGAAAGTACCCGGCCCTTCACCGCCGGTTCAAGGCGATTCAGGATGAGGTCAACCGCGCGCTGTCCCGGCCTACGCAGCCTTTGGAACCTGCATGGGTCATCGCCCTTGATGCCATCGACAAGCACCGGGTCGACCAGGTGGGAAGCAAGATGGCCAACCTGGGCGAGGTGAAAAACGTGCTTCGCCTCGAGGTTCCCGACGGTTTTGCCATCTCCGCCGCCGCCTACCGGAAATTCTTCGAACACAACGATCTCCAGGCCGAAATCGACCGGCTGCTCCAGAGCTCTTCCATGGATCGGATGGATCGTCTCTATTCTTTGAGCGCCGACATTCAGCAGCGCATCATTCGCGCCGAGGTGCCGCAGGCGCTCGAAGCGGCGATCATGGATGCCTACCGGGTGATCGATGCCGCCGCCGGGGGCGGCGGGGTCAAGGTCTCGCTTCGCAGCAGCGCCCTGGGCGAGGATGCGGCAGGCACCTCCTTTGCCGGCCAGTACCGTTCGGAGCTGAACGTCAGCGCGGAAAACATCATCGAGGCCTACAAGGAGATCGTCGCCAGCAAGTACACCCTTCAGGCCATCACCTACCGGTTGAACCGCGGGCTCCTCGACGAGGACATCCTCCTGTGCGTGGGCTGCATGGTCATGGTGAACGCCTCGGCTGGCGGGGTCATGTATTCGCGCAATCCGCTGGATGCCCGGGATGATGCGGTCGTTTTGAATTCCGTGTGGGGGTTGCCGAAGCCCGTTGTGGACGGCAGCGTGGCCCCGGACCTTTTTGTCGTTTCGAGAACCTCCCCCATGGCGGTGACCGCCCG
>JBJKPT010000655.1:0-2614 GCA_046706045.1 Desulfobacterales bacterium | reverse complement strand
TAGAGGGGCAGGGTATTGCCTTCGATCTTGCGTTTGCGGTTGTTCAACAAGATGCCGGGGATGTCGTGACGGTTCAGTCCGCGGTAATCGTAGGCGGCCAATACCTTGTTGATGTCCGTGATGGAATAATTGAGGGAGAGCAGGATCGAGGCGATTTTGTCCTTGCCGGGCCGGTTGATGGTCCCCTGGCCGAGTTTGGTCAGGTACGTGTGGGAAATCCCGGAGGTCTTGCTGATCCGGTTGAGGCGCTGCCCGCTGGAATCGATGATGTCGTGGATGGCATTCGGAAAATGGCGCATGGGTCCATGGTGTTGCGGGGTGGCCGTCTGGGCCATTCCGCGGGATTTTGCTGTTGATTGGATGCCGTTATAAAAAGCAGGAAAACCAGGCCGAGTGCAAGTATTTTTCAAAAAGGGTTTGAATTATTTTCAAACCGCATGATCCGCTCGCCCCTGAAGAATGAAAAATCCGGACCGCGCTGCACCGGGAAAAGGGAACGGTCAAATCGAGGCGGACGACGAATTGGCGTTGAAAGCGGGGCAAAATATGCTATCTATCCAAAATTTTTAACCCATGGAGTTTGCAAACGATCATGTTTTCTTCCGAAACCCACATCGCGCGCCGCCGCAGCTTGGCCAAACGGTTCTCCGACGGTCTGCTCCTTTTCGTCGGAAACCGCCTGAGCTTTGCCAACGGTCCGGCCAACCCCTACCCCTTTTGCCAGGACAGCTCGTTTTTGTACTATTGGGGCATCGACCGGCCGGATCTTGCGGCGGTGATCGACCTCGACGAAGGCACCGAAACGATCTTCGGTAACGATCCGGACGCGGATGAAATCGTCTGGACCGGCCCCCGGGCCCCGTTGACCGGGGTGGGCGCCCGTGTCGGTGTCGCGATGGTGCGTCCCCTGGCGGGGCTTTTCGACGTCGTGGCCGCCGCCATCCAATCGGGTCGGCGGGTCCGGTTTTTACCTCCGTACCGCAACGGCACCCGGCTCCTTCTGGAATCCCTGACCGGAATCCGGGCCGATGCCCTGGATCGCCATGTGTCGATTTCATTTGTCCAGGCGGTGATCGCCCAGCGGGCCGTCAAATCCGCCGAAGAACTTCGGGAGATCGAACGGGCCGTTGACTTGAGCGGGGAAATGCACGTCCTGGCCATGACCCTGGCCCGGCCGGGCACCGGGGCACAGGAGGTGGCGGGGGCCATGGCGCACCTGGCCTACGGAACGGCCGGCTGCCGCCTGGCATACCCGTCCATCGTCACCGTTCATGGCGAGATTCTTCACACCCGCGGCCATGAAGACCGCATGGCGAGGGGCGATCTGGTGGTAAACGACACCGGTGCGGAATCGCCTCGCCACTATGCTTCGGACATCACCCGCACCATCCCCGTGGGCGGGCGTTTTTCTCCCCGGCAGCACGATCTCTATACGCTTGTTCTCAATGCCCAGCAGCGGGCAATCGATGCCCTCGGGCCCGGCACGCCGTTTCGGGACGTGCACCGGACGGCCTGCCGGGCGTTGGTCGAAGGATTGACGGATCTCGGTTTGATGCGTGGCGATGCCGATGCCGCCGTCGCCGCCGGGGCCCATGCCCTGTTTTTTCCCTGTGGTGTGGGGCACATGATGGGCCTGGATGTGCACGATATGGAAGATCTCGGGGAAGACCTCGTCGGCTACGCTCCGGAGATGCCGCGAAGCGAGCAGTTCGGAACGCGATGGCTGCGGCTGGCCCGGCCCCTTGCCCCCGGCTTTGTCGTCACCGTGGAGCCCGGCATCTATTTCATCGGATCGCTCATCGATCGATGGCGAGCCGAAAACCGGTTTTCGGGATTTATCGATTATGCCGCGATTGAGGCATGGCGCGATTTCGGCGGTATTCGCATCGAAGACAACTTCGCCATCACCGAAACCGGCGGCCGGCTCCTCGGCCGACCGATCCCCAAGGCGATCGATGATGTCGAGGCCCTTGCCTCGGCCGGCCCGGAAGATGCCGCGATGGCGTTTTCTCGAAACGATGGAACCAACGCATGAGAGCCCCGTCCCGTGAAATTTACCGGACTCCCGGAGAAATCCGGACCCTGTTCGACCGGTTGGGGGTCGCTTACATTTGCAGGACCCAGGTGGGGTGGCCCCCTCTGTTAAAGATTCCCCTGGCGAAAAGTCCCTACTACGTGGAAAACCGCGAGGCCTTTTCCGAGGTCAACGCCCGGTATGGGCGCCGCATCGCCCTTGCCGAGACCGCGCCGATCTATCTTTGCCGGATCGATGATACCATGGGCTACGGGGTCTTTGCCGATAGGCCTCTTCGGACGGGGGAATTCATCGGCGAGTACGCCGGCGTCGTCCAGCCCGAAAGCGATGCCAGCGGGACGGCCCTATCGTCCGACGGTTATGAAAGTGATTATTCCTGGTACTATCTGGATTCGATCGACGGCGCGCCGAGGCTTGAAATCAACGGGCGGCTGGCCGGCAACGAGATGCGGTTCGTGAATCACGGCAGGAATCCGAACCTCGTCGTGGAACACACCCTGTTCGAAGGCCAGTGGATCATTTTTTTCATTGCCGGCCGCGATATCGAAAAAGACGAGCAACTGCTCATCGATTACGGCA
>JBJKPT010000654.1:0-1930 GCA_046706045.1 Desulfobacterales bacterium | reverse complement strand
GAATGGAGACCACTTCCTTCACGGCCGCGGCCAGGTGGATGAAGCAGCCGTGGGGCACGTACATCGAGGGGATGGTCAACTGCCGGGAGCCGTAAACCCCGGCCGAGACGTGGAGGTAGTCGGCGCCGTCGGCTTCGAGGATCGGCGCGAGGCGCAGGGCCTCCTTCAAGGTCCAGCCGTTCTCGATGTAGTCTTCGCCGTTGATCCGGACGCCGACCGGGAAGTCGGTTCCGCATTTTTCCCGGATGTCCCGGAGCACCGCCCGCATGAAACGGGTCCGGTTATCAAAGCTCCCGCCCCATTCATCGGCGCGGGTGTTGGCGTTGGGCGAAAGGAACTGGTTGATGAGATACCCGTGGGCCCCGTGGACCTCGATGAAATCAAAACCGGCCTCTTGGCACCGCCGGGCCGCGTCGCCGAAGGCGGCGACCATCTGCGGGATCTCCTCGGGGGAAAGGGCCCGGGGCGCGCCCTTGGCAAGGGCCGGGGCCGGAATCGCCGAGGGCGCCACCTTGCGGTCGTGGTAGGATTGGCGGCCGCCGTGCATGATCTGGACTCCGAAGCGCGCATCAAAGGGCCGCACCGCGGCGACCATCCGCTTCAGCGCGGGAATGCACGCGTCGTCCCAGAGGGCGGGCAGCCCGGGGAGCTCCACGCCGGTGGGATGCACCCCGCCGCCGCCGACCAGCATCATGCCGGCCCCGCCCCTGGCCCGCGCCACGAAATAGCCCGTGAGCTGATCGGTGACCCAGCCCCGGGCGTCCACACCGAAATTGATGCTCATCCCCGGCATCAGCAACCGGTTCTTGGCGGTCATGGTGCCGATCCGGATGGGAGAAAAAAGGTGCTTGAGCAACGCCATGGCGATCTCCGGCCGTTTTGCGTCCGGCCCCTTGGAAGCAACAACGTATTCTGAATTTAAAAATCGTCTCTCAATTCCCGAGCCCGCTCCGGGATGTCAAAAACGAAATCGATGATGCACCCCGTCAAATCACCCCTTCTTTGGCAAACCGGTCGATCTCGGCCTCGGAATTACCCAATTCCGTCACCACCACGCGGGTGCTTTCGCCGAAGGCGACCGGCGGGGTACGCAACCGGCCCGGGGTTTCGGAGAGCTTGATGGGGATGCCGTTGGTCGGGGTGGGCCGGCCCTCGGCATCGGGAAAATCGATCATGGTTTCCCGTTCCCGGAAGTGTGCGCTTCGGGTCACCTCGTCGAGGGTCTTCACCCCGGAAACACAGGCATCGAGGTGTCCCAGTTCGTCTTCCCACGCGGCCATGGATTTTTGGCGGAACACCTCGCGGAACGCGGCGACGATCTCCTTTCGCCGGGCCTCGTCGTACTGCAGGGGGATGTAGCGGGAAAGCCCCAGGCGGGTGCAGAGGGTTTCCCAGAACCGGTGTTCCACGGCACCTACGCAGACGGCACGGCCGTCGGCGGTGGCGTAAGTGTTGTAGCAGGCGTAGCGGTGGGAGAGGAGGCTTTCCGCGCGGGCCGGCGAGGCGTGGTTGACCTGCCGCCAGAACAGGGAGACGGGCAGAAGCCCGACCATGGCATCGGTCATGGCGATGTCGATCTTCTGGCCCAGACCGGATTTCTGCCGAGCGAGGAGGGCCAGGAGGATCCCGATCGCGGCTCTCATGCCGCCGCCGGCGATATCGGCGATCTGGACCCCGGGAATCGACGGCGGCCGGTCCGCTTCGCCGATGACGTCGAGGATCCCGGCCTCGGCCAGGTAGTTCACGTCATGGCCTGCCCGGTCCCGGAGGGGGCCGCTCTGGCCGTATCCGGTGATGGCACAGTAAACGATGTCCGGTTTCACCCGGCGCACGGAGTCGTAGTCCACCCCCAGCCGGGCCGTCACCCCGGGGCGGAATCCCTCGATCAGGACATCGGCGCCCTTGAGCAGGCGGCCGAAGATCGCCATGC